>CAZYKN010000140.1:2333-5807 GCA_964648135.1 uncultured Flavobacteriaceae bacterium | reverse complement strand
GTCTTCTTCTCTATAAACAAGCTATCTAAATTAATTCTTTTTTTAGAAATTGAGCAGTATATCCTTTTTTAATTTTAATCATTTCTTCAGGTGTACCTTCAAAGAGTATTTTCCCTCCATTTCTTCCGCCTTCAGGACCAACATCAACTATATAATCTGCTAGTTTAATTACGTCTAAGTTGTGTTCTATAATAATTACTGTATTTCCTTTGTCTGTTAATTTATTCAGCACTTTCATGAGTACTTGAATATCTTCAAAATGTAATCCTGTTGTTGGTTCATCTAAAATGTAAAGTGTATTTCCTGTATCTCTTTTAGATAATTCTGTAGCTAGTTTAATGCGTTGTGCTTCTCCTCCAGAAAGTGTCGTGGAGCGTTGTCCTAAGCTAATATATCCTAAACCTACATCTTGTATGGTTTTTAGTTTTTTATAAATTTTAGGGATGTTTTCAAAAAAAGGAACAGCCTCATTAATAGTCATTTCTAACACATCGTAAATAGATTTACCTTTATAACGGATTTCTAATGTTTCACGAGTAAAACGTTTTCCCATACAGGTTTCACATACTACATGTACATCTGGTAAAAAATTCATTTCAATAACTCGAACTCCTCCACCTTGGCAAGTTTCGCATCGTCCTTCTTTTACATTAAATGAAAATCTCCCAGGTTTATAACCTCTAATTAAGGCTTCGGGAGTTTTAGCAAACAGGCTCCTGATTTCGCTAAAAACTCCAGTATAAGTTGCAGGATTGGAGCGAGGAGTTCTTCCAATAGGCGATTGATTGATATCGATAATTTTATCAATATGTTCTAATCCTTTAATAGATTTGTAAGGCAGAGGCTCTTTAACTGCTCTATAAATATGTTTGTTGATAATTGGATAAAGGGTTTCATTAATTAAAGAAGATTTTCCGCTTCCTGAAACACCAGTAACACAAATCATTTTTCCTAATGGAATTTTAAGAGTTACATTTTTGAGATTGTTCCCTGTCGCTCCTTTTAAAAGAATACTTTTTCCATTACCTTCTCTTCTGTTTTCAGGTATTTTAAAAGTTTTTGTACCATTAAGGTAGTCTGCTGTAATGGTTTTGGATTTTAAAAGTTGCTTTGGTGTTCCTTTACTGATGATATCTCCTCCGTTTTTTCCTGCTTTTGGTCCAATATCAATCACATAATCAGCTTCTAGCATCATCTCTTTATCGTGTTCTACTACCAAAACAGAATTTCCAATATCTCTTAATTGTGTAAGTGAATTAATTAATTTCTGATTATCACGTTGATGTAAACCAATACTAGGCTCGTCTAAAATATATAAAACACCAACCAATTGCGAACCAATTTGTGTGGCTAGCCTTATGCGTTGAGCTTCTCCTCCAGAAAGGGTTTTTGAGCTTCTGTCTAAACTTAAATAATCTAAACCTACATTGAGTAAAAAGTTTAAACGAGTTTTAATTTCCTTTAAAATTTCTGTACCAATAATTTGTTGCTTTTTATTGAGTTTAACCTTTTTAAACCATGCTGCTAATTGAATGATATCCATTTGAGCTAAGTCTGCTATATTTTTAGTGTTGATTTTAAAGTTTAGGCTTTCTTTACGTAATCGTGTTCCGTTACAAGTAGAGCACGTTTTCTCATCCATAAAACCTTTTGCCCACCTTTTAATGGAAGTAGTATTACTTTCTTTAAATTGATTGGTGATAAAATTAACGATTCCTTCAAAATCTATTTCATAACTCTGTGTAACACCTAAAATTTTTGAGTTTACATCAAAGTTTTCATTTCCTCCATAAAGGATGATGTTTAATGCTTTTTTTGGAATTTTATTTATTGGAGTATCTAAGGTAAATTTGAATTTTTCTCCTATGGTTTTAAGTTGTTTGAAAATCCATGAATTTTTAGTTTCTCCAATTGGAGCAATTCCTCCTTTATTAATTGATAACGATTTATTAGGAAAAATTTTATCAATATTTACTTCATTTACTTTTCCTAGACCATGACAATGAGGACAAGCACCTTTTGGAGAGTTGAAAGAAAAACTGTTAGGTTCTGGTTTTGCATAGGCAATTCCACTTGACGGACACATTAAATTCCTGCTGAAATAACGAGCTTTATTTTCGCCTTCAAGAACAACCATCATGGTATCATCACCGTGATACATAGCAGTTTCAATGGAGGTTTTTAGTCTTTTATTTGTTTTTTGTTGAGTTTCTGAAACAAGTTCAGAATGACGATTTTCTTTACTCTCTTCTCTTTTTTCTTCTTTGCTCTTTTCTAATTTTAGACGATCAATAACAATCTCAATATCATGTGTCTTATACCTGTCAAGGCGCATTCCTTTTTCAATTTCTTGAATTTTTCCATCAATGCGAACACGTAAAAAACCTTGTTTTGCAATTTGCTCAAAGAGTTCTCTGTAATGTCCTTTACGTGATTTGATTACAGGAGCAAGAATGTTTATTTTCTGATTTTCGTAATCGTTTAGTATTAAATTGTGTATTTGTTCATCGGAATATGAAACCATTTTTTCGTTAGTTTCATAGGAATAAGCATCTCCAATTCGTGCAAAAAGTAAGCGTAAAAAATCGTAAATTTCTGTAATAGTGCCAACAGTAGAACGTGGACTTCGATTAGTGGTTTTTTGCTCTATGGCAATAACTGGCGAAAGTCCGTCTATTTTATCAACATCAGGTCGTTCTAAATTACCCAAAAACTGACGAGCATAAGCAGAAAATGTTTCAATATATCTGCGTTGTCCTTCTGCATAAATCGTGTCAAATGCCAATGATGATTTTCCGCTACCGCTAATTCCTGTGATTACAACCAATTGATTGCGAGGGATTTTTACATCAATATTTTTAAGATTGTGTACACGTGTACCGTAAACTTCTATGTATTCTTGTTTTTTCAATGATTGTTTTTAAATGGAATGGCAAGGTAGTTTTTTTTAGTAATTTTTAGGCTGTTTTTTTAATTAAACAAATCATCTAAAATGATTTCATTATCTACTATTTCTAATCCGTAGCCATTTTTTTCAATACCATAATTTGTTATAAATGTGATAAATACTTGTTTTTTAGTTTTGGTATGTTCTATAAAATTTTGTTTTCTTTCTCTAAGTGCTTCAGCATATTTTTTATCGATTTTAAATTTAGCATTATAGAATTTTATCTCGCAAAGGTTAATTGTATTGTCCTTTCTGTCGATTATTAAATCAATTTGAAATCCTTTTTGATTGGTTTTTTTATTAGTTTCAACCTGTAAACTAAAATCACGAGTATATATTCCTGATATGCCTAATGCTTTTTTTATGTTTGAGATGTGTTTAAAGCATAAATTTTCAAACGCATAACCTGTCCATATTTTGTAATTTTGACTTGTAGCTATTTGTTTCCAAATTCCTTTTGAGTATTGCTTGTTTGGTTTTATAAAACGATGAAAGAATAATGAGTATTCATCATTTAATCTATAAAG
>CAZYKN010000140.1:0-2233 GCA_964648135.1 uncultured Flavobacteriaceae bacterium | reverse complement strand
GTATTGTTTAGATTTACTTTTCTTGTTTTAAAAAAGTGTTTGGTTTCTTTTAAGGTAAAGGGTTTTAGGTTAATTACTGTTGTTAATCGGTTGTGTAAACCTCCTTTATCATTAATGATTTTTTTTGTTAACCAAGATGTTGAAGATCCACAAACAATTAAGATGAAATTTTTTTCTTTTGATAAATAATCATTCCAAAAATGAGCTAGAAACTGTATAAAATTAGATTTAAAAGTGCTAATCCATGGTAATTCATCAATAAAAATTACTTTTTTCTTTTTTAAATCTAAAGTTTGTAAATAGTTTTTAAGGTAGATGAATGCTTCTTGCCAACTTGTTATTGGTCTAATTAGTTGCTGTTTACTATATTTATTTAAGGTTTCTGTAAAATTAATTAATTGTTCTTTTTTTGTTGCATTTTGAATTCCAGTTAATCGAAATGTTATTTGTTTTTTGTAAAAAGTATCTATAAGATATGTCTTGCCAATTCGTCTCCTACCAGTAATTGCTATAAATGATGATTTCTTTACAGTTAATAATTCGTTTAAAATTTTAACTTGTGATTTTCTACCAGTTATCATAATTTACTTTTAATAATTATTGACAAAGATACTAATAATTTGGAATTATCTATAAAAATATTGTAGATAATTCCAAATTAAATTTATTTAACTTGGAATTATCTCTAAAAAAAACATAGATAATTCCAAGCAAACTTAAAACTATTTAATAGTTTTAAAACTTTTGGAAGGTTGTTAAAAAGTCAAATTATAGTTTGTTATAAACTTAATCAATTACATCAAAACCACAAAAACGAACTAAACAGTCAGGTATTTTAATTCCGTTTGGTGTTTGGTAATTTTCTAAAAGTCCTGCCATAATTCTTGGTAAAGCTAAAGAACTTCCGTTTAATGTGTGTGCTAATTGTGTTTTCCCGTTAGCATCTTTGTAGCGAAGTTTTAATCTGTTTGCTTGAAAAGTTTCAAAGTTTGAAACAGAACTTACTTCCAACCATCTATCTTGTGCTGTTGAAAATACTTCAAAATCATAGGTTAGGGCAGAAGTGAAGCCTATATCACCACCACAGAGGCGTAAAATTCTAAAAGGCAATTTTAGTTCACGTAAAATTTCAGTAACGTGATCTACCATTTCGTCTAAAGCTTCATAAGATTTTTCAGGATGTTCAATACGTACAATTTCTACTTTATCAAATTGATGTAATCTGTTTAAACCTCTTACGTGTGCGCCATAAGAACCTGCTTCTCTACGAAAGCATGGAGTATATGCAGTTTTACAAATAGGAAAATCACTTTCTTTTAAAATATCTCCTCTAAAAATATTAGTAACAGGTACTTCTGCAGTTGGAATTAAGTATAGATTGTCTTTTGCATCGTGATACATTTGTCCTTCTTTGTCTGGCAATTGACCAGTTGCAGTTGCAGATGCTTCATTTACCATGTGTGGCACTTGAACTTCATCGTAACCAGCATCGGTATTTTTATCTAAGAAATAGTTAATTAAAGCACGTTGTAATTTTGCGCCTTTACCTTTATATACAGGAAAACCTGCGCCTGTAATTTTATTACCTAATTCAAAATCTATGATATCGTATTTTTTTGCTAATTCCCAATGAGGTAATGCTCCTTCGTGTAATTTAGGAATTTCTCCTTCTTGGAAAGTAGTTTCGTTATCATCTTCAGAATTCCCAGCAGGAACTAAAATGTTTGGAACATTTGGAATTTGATATAATAAATCGTTTAATACTACATTAGACTGTGCTAGTTTTTCTTTTAAATCGTTAGATAATACTTTTAATTCAGCTGATTTTTCTTTCAAAACATTTGCTTCTTGTGCTTTACCACTTTTAAATAAATTACCAATTTCTTTGGCAAGTTTATTAGCTTCGGCAAGAGTATTGTCAAGTTGTGTTTGAATTGCTTTACGATTTTCATCGGAAGAAATTACGTTTTCAATCATTTTTTCTGCATCCGTAAAATTACGAACAGCTAAACCTCTTAAAACTTCTTTTTTGTTTTCTTTAATAAACGATACTTGTAACATTTTCTTTCTTTTTTAATAAGTTAGCAAAGGTAGGAAAAATATAAGAGTTACAATTTTAGATTATTTTATTTTTTTTGAAAAAAACTGAATACTGCTAACTGAAAACTAAAAACTACTAATAATCCTCCTAGCCAATAATTCATCCTTCTTAATTTGTTTAATTAACGCATCA
>CAZYKN010000139.1:0-5811 GCA_964648135.1 uncultured Flavobacteriaceae bacterium | reverse complement strand
AACAAAAAAGACAGCCATTTACGACTGTCTTTTTTAATTTTGAAATTGAATTGGTATTATTCCTCTAAAAACGGATATCTATAATCTGTTGGAGGAACAAAAGTTTCTTTAATTGTTCTGTTAGAAACCCAACGTAGTAAGTTCCAAACAGAACCTGCTTTATCGTTTGTTCCAGAGCCACGAGCTCCACCAAAAGGTTGTTGTCCTACAACTGCACCTGTTGGTTTATCGTTAATATAAAAATTTCCCGCTGCATCTTCTAAAGCATCGGTTGCAATGTCAATAATATATCTATCAGCACTATAAATTGCTCCTGTTAAGGCATAAGGTGAAGTGTTATTTACCAATTCTAATGTTTCTTCCCATTTTTCATCGTCGTAAATATAAACGGTTAAAATAGGACCAAACAATTCAATGTGCATGGTTTTGTAGTCTGGTTTTTTGGCTAAAATTATGGTTGGCTCGATAAAATATCCCTTTGAGTTATCATAATTTCCACCAATGATTACTTCAGCATCATTGTCACGTTTAGCATCATCAATAAAATTAGACAATTTATCAAAAGCACGTTTATCAATTACTGCATTAATGAAATTAGTAGTATCATCTGGTGCTCCCATTTTCATCGATTTCATATCTTCTTCCACAAATTTACGCACTTCATTCCATTTTGATTTTGGAATATAAGCTCTTGAAGCAGCAGAACATTTCTGACCTTGATATTCAAATGCCCCTCTTGACATAGCAGTTGCAACTTGCTTAGCATCAGCGGAAGCGTGCATCCAAATAAAGTCTTTTCCTCCAGTTTCTCCTACAATTCTTGGGTAAGAACGGTATTTTCCTTTGTTTACATTTCTTCCAATATTATCCCAAAAACTATTAAAAACACCTGTTGAACCTGTAAAGTGAATTCCTCCAAAATCTTTGTGGTCTAATAAAACTTCGGTAATTTCAGCAGAGTTACCAGTAACCATGTTAATAACACCATCAGGAAGACCTGCTTCTTTAAAAATTTCCATAATTACCTGAGCAGAATATACTTGTGTTCTTGCTGGCTTCCAAATCACCACATTACCCATCATTGCAGGTGATGCTGGTAAATTTCCAGCAATTGAGGTAAAATTAAAAGGTGTAATGGCATAAACAAATCCTTCTAAAGGTCTGTACTCCATTCTATTCCATATTCCTGGTGAAGAAATTGGCTGATTTTGATATATTTCACTCATAAACTGCACATTAAATCTAAAGAAATCAATCAGCTCACACGCAGCATCAATCTCTGCTTGCATTACGTTTTTAGATTGTGCTATCATGGTTGCAGCATTTAATTTTGCTCTGTATGGTCCTTCTAAAAGACTTGCAGCTTTTAAGAAAATGGCAGCTCTGCTTTCCCATGGCATTTTAGCCCATTTTTTACGAGCTTCCATAGCTGTTTCAATAGCAAGTTTTATATGTTTTTTTTCTGCTAAATGATATTGACCAACTGTATGATTTATATCGTGTGGTGGATGAATAGAAACCGTATTACCAGTTCTAATTTCTTCGCTACCAATATAAAAAGGGATATCTACTTGCTCGTTGTACATTTTATGGTACATCGCTAGTAATTCGGTGCGTTCTGCACTGTTTGGAGCATATTGTTTAACGGGTTCGTTTACCGCTATTGGTACGTTGTAAAATCCTGTTGCCATTGTATATATTTTAAATATGAAAAGTTTATTTTTGTTGTTGCAAAGGTACGATTTATTTAATAATACGAAACCCTGCCAGCGTTTTAAACGCTTCAAGTTATTTTATAACTCAACTCTATTAGGGTTATTAACCCTAGTAGAGTTTAAACACTTAAAAAATGAATAGAATCGCTATAGAAGAAGGTAATTATTACCACATTTATAATCGTGGTAATAATGGAGATAAATTATTTTATGAAAACAAGAATTATTATTATTTTTTAAAACTATATGCAAAATATATTGAGCCTGTCGCTGATACTTACGCTTGGGTATTATTAAACAATCACTTTCATTTTTTAATTTATGTAAAGAAAAAGAATGAAATAGATAAAAGTTTACTTACATATTCTACTGTTAAAACTCCAAAAGTTATTAATCTTTCTAGACAATTTTCACATTTGTTTAATGCTTACACCCAAGCGATAAATAAAAAATACAATCGTACAGGTAGCTTATTTGAAAAAGATTTTGAAAGAAAACTAGTTTCATCAGAAAAATATTTCCAAAACCTAATTTACTACATTCACAATAATCCTGTTAAACACGGATTTGTAGATAGTATGATTGAATATCCATGGTCATCTTATGATAGTATTTTATCCTCAAAAAAAACCAATTTGAAACGAAAAGAAGTGCTTCATCTTTTTGATGACGCATCAAATTTTATATCGTATCATGCTAAAGAACAATCCTTAAATAATATAAACGATTTATTAATAGAATAATTATTAACCCTTGAAGGGTTTGAATCCTTCAAGGGTTTAAAATTGAAAACAAACAACCATGTGTACCGTAACTTACATACCAACAAGCAAAAATAATTTTATTTTAACATCTAGTAGAGATGTTCCTTTTGCAAGGGAAAAAGCCTTGTTTCCAAAAGAATATATAGAGAATAATATTAAAATTACCTATCCAAAAGACGGTAGAGCAGGAGGAACATGGATTGGTAAAAGTGAAAAAAATCGATTGATCTGTCTGTTAAACGGAGGTTTTAAAAATCATTATTTAACTACAGATCCAAACACAACATACAGAAAAAGTAGAGGTATTATTGTACTGGATTTATTAAAAGAGGAGGATATAAATTCCGCTTTAAGCGAAATAAATTTAGACCAAATTGAACCTTTTACTTTAGTAATAGTAGATTGGAATACAGAGTTACAGCTCCTAGAATTTGTTTGGGACGGAAAAACTAAGCATCTTAAAAAATTACCACAAGAAATGCACATTTGGTCATCTGCTACTTTATATGATGATACCATGAAAGCGCAACGTAAAAAGTGGTTTAAAAAATGGCAAAATATTATATGTCCAGAAGATATTAGCGATGAAGATTTGAACTTAGTTCAAGCCAATAGAATTCTAAATTTTCATCATCAAGCAGGAGTTGGAAATCCAGAAATTGATGTGATTATGAAACGTGAAAAGGTAGGAACAGTAAGTATTACACAAGTTGTTAAATTGAATGATGAGATTACAATGGATTACGAAGAAGTTAATTAGGATTCGTATTAAACTATTTAGTAACTGCAAGAAACTAATTAGTATTTGATTTGTAAATTAAGACAATTTATTTAAAACGTGGTCTTTTCTTCTGCTTGAAAGCGGAATTTTAGTACCATCATTTAGCAATAAATAATTATCAGCAAGTACTTTTGAAATGTAAAATTTATTCACTACATAAGATTGATGGCACTTTATAAAAATAGATTCTGTTAGTAATTCTTCTGTCTTTTTTAAAGTTTTAGATATGAGTAAATGCTCATTATTTTTGATGAAAAATTGTGTGTAATTCCCTTCAGATTTACAATAAATTAAGTCGTCTTCATTAATAATATGATGTGCATCTGTGGTTTTTAAGACAATGCGTTTTATTTTAGAACCGTTAAAAAAATCACTCGAAACTTTTATTAATTCTTCTATAGATTTATTCTTTTCAGATTCAATTGCTTTTTCAACTGCTTCTATAAATTCCTCATCATCAATTGGTTTAAGGATGTAATCTAATGCACCTAATTTAATAGCTTGTATGGCTAGATGATTAAATCCTGTAATAAATATAATCTGAAAATTGTGTGTTTTTAAATGATTTAAAATTTCAAAACTATAACCATCAGTTAATTCAATATCTAAAAAGAGAATGTCTGGCTGTGTATTTTCAATCAACGCAATACCTCCTTTTACACTATCAGATTCTCCAATAATTTCAATATCATTTTTAAAGTGAGTTTCCAATTTTTTTCGGATACTTTCCCTAAATATAATTTCATCGTCAATGATGACTGCTTTTATCATTTTTACCTATTTGAATTTCAAAGATAATCATTTTAAATTGAATTCAAAATTTGACTTTTAGGAGCGATTATTTATAATTATTCTTAATAAATTATTACATTTGGTTGTATATAATTGAAATTCAGTTAATTAAAAAGTAAATAATTTTTATAAAAACACTTGCCATTGTAAAAAGAAAATATACATTTGCCGAAATTTTTGAATACAAATATTTATAAAACTATTTAACTAAATATCAACCTCTTAACAGAGAAAAAAAGTAAAAAAATGACAGTAGATTTTAAAGAAGTTACTAGTGCAACACTTATCTTGTTTGCGGTAATAGATATTGTAGGAAGTATTCCTGTAATAATTGATTTAAGACAAAAAGTAGGTCATATTCAATCAGAAAAGGCATCGTTTGTTGCTATTGTTATTATGATTGCTTTTTTGTTTATTGGTGAAGAAATTTTACGCTTAATTGGTGTAGATGTTAACTCATTTGCTGTAGCAGGAGCGTTTATTCTTTTGTTTTTAGCATTTGAAATGGTTTTAGGTATTCAACTTTTTAAAGATGATTCTCCCGAAACTGCTAGTGTAGTTCCTCTTGCCTTTCCACTTATTGCTGGAGCAGGAACTATGACGACTTTAATTTCTTTAAAAGCAGCATACCAAACTGTAAACATTATTATTGCAGTAGTTATTAATATGATTTTTGTTTATGCTGTATTAAAATCTTCTAAAAAAATAGAACGCTTTTTTGGAAAAGGAGGTATTGCTATTATTAGAAAAGTATTTGGAATTATTCTTTTGGCGATTGCTGTAAAATTATTTACTGCTAATATTCAAGGTTTATTGCATTAATTTTTTAAAGAAAAATAGAATATTCATCAAAAAAATATTCAGTTTTATAATATTTAAGAAAACCTATCTTGGTTTTTTACTAAAAACTTTGCGTCTTTGCGTCTTTGCGAGAAAAAAATTAATCATTAGATATGAATTACTAGTTGATTCAACTAAAAATAAAAAATAAAAAATTACATTTGCTCTTCTAAAAATATATCCTTTTGAAAAAAGCAATTTTTGTAGTCCTTTTGGTTTTGTTTATTGATCAATTAAGTAAAATATATGTAAAAACACATTTTGCTTTAGACGAGCACATCAATATTTTTGGATTAGATTGGGCTAGAATTCATTTTACCGAAAATAAAGGAGCTGCTTGGGGAACGCAACTCAATGATTTTTTAACTTTTTTAAGTGAAAGTCAGGCTAAAATTATTTTAACACTTTTTAGAATTGTTGCCATTTCAGGAATTGGTTATTGGTTGTATTCATCCATCAAGAAAAAAGAATCATCTATTCTAATTGTTGCAGTTTCTATGATTTTTGCAGGAGCAATCGGTAATATTATCGATTCTGTTTTTTATGGAGTTTTATTTGAAGAAAGTTCTAGATTAACTCATAATATTGCACATTTCGCATCTAATGGAAATGCTTATGGAACCTTATTTCACGGTAGAGTGGTTGATATGCTTTATTTTCCTATGTGGAGCGGAACACTTCCAGAATGGATGCCTATTTGGGGAGGAAAATATTTCACCTTTTTTAATGCTATTTTTAATGTAGCCGATTTTGCAATAAGTGTAGGTGTAGGTTTATTGGTTGTTTTTAATAAACGTGTTTTTCCTAAAGATAAATAATTTATAGCGTATTTTGATGTTGAATTGGTATAACAATTACTTTTACAATTAACCACAAGGGACACTAAGAAGGCACTAAGTTCACAAAGCTGTTCGGGAAA
>CAZYKN010000138.1:0-5823 GCA_964648135.1 uncultured Flavobacteriaceae bacterium | reverse complement strand
TAAAGTTAGCTTAAATGATTGATTAGTCCAAGTATTGTTAATAAATATTGATAATAGGTTTATAAATTTTCAAAATGTAATTGGTATTACCGTTGTTATATTACTAACTTTTAATAATATGTTATGATAATTTAATTCCATTTTATTTTTCTTGAAACATACATTACAACAGCTAAAATTATAAATAAACCAATACTTCCAACCAATAAAGCATATTCTTCTAATTGAATAATTACATAAATAAAAGTGTATAAACTTGCTAGAGAAGCTCCAATAAGCATTGGGAATTTTATGTTTTTTAAAATGGATTTAGAATACAGACTAATCAATAACACCACCGATGCTCCAGCAATAATATACGCTTTTTCAAAATTACTGTGTTCAGTAATGGCAATAAGTAGCGTGTAAAACATGGTAAGTGCAATACCAATCATTAAATATTGAAAAGGGTGAATGTTAATTTTACTAATACTTTGTATTAAAAAGAAAATTAAAAAGGTTAAACCAATAAGTAGAAATCCGTATTTTACTGCTCTTGTGTTTTTTTGATATTCGTTTACAGGAGCTCTAAAATTCACACCAAAAGCAAAGTCGTTTAAATTGGGTAACTTGTTTGCATATTGTTGCGAAAAGGGTCTGTTTATATGGAGTACTTTCCAGTTTTTTTCAAAGCCGTTTGCTCCTACTTTTTCAGATTCTATCGGACTAAAATCTCCTACAAATTCATTGGTATTCCAATTAGATTTTATGTTTAATTTAGTTTCTTTTCCTATGGGAATTATTCTAAATTGCTTTGAACCATTGATTGGTATATCTAAGTTGAAATTTATTTCTTTACCTTTGGTTTGTAAATCGGTTTCTTTAATTATATCACTCAATAAAGTATGCGATTTTAACTCATTATACCGTTCTTTGTGGTTGTTATAAATAGGTTTAAAGGTGTAATCAGATTCGTTAATATGTATCGCAACTTGTTTGGTAATTCCTTTTAAATTACTTGTTTTAATTATGATTTTGGCTTTGTTCCAAACTATATTTTTTGCATCAATATCAAGGGCTTTAAAATTGGGAGTTTCAAAATTTCCGCTAATTTTAATAGCACTATTATAAACCATCTCTTTGTACATTCCCAAATGACGTTCTTGGGTTTTTATGTTTACTTTTTCATCTAAAGCATTCGGAAAAAAATAAGCATATTTTATTTCTTCCGTTTTTTTAGTATAATATTTTTTTGTTTGCTCATTGAACAAGGTTTCTTTGGTGTAATATTTATACGGAATTTTTAAAATTGGTCCATATAAAAGGAGCTCTTCTCCCCATTTTTTATCAATTTTTGCAATGACTTCTTCTTGATTAAATTTTCGTTCTCTAATGAGTTCTTTAATGTAGGATAGCGGTATAAGCATTACAATAATTAAAAATCCAACAATAAACATTTTTAAGGTTAGTGATTCTCTCATCCAGTTTTTTACTTTTAATTTTTTGTTTTCTTCCATTTTGATTGTTTTAGTGTTAATATTTGTTTTAAAAGTGCTTTGAAATTCAAAGTTAAATTATAAATTTTTTTAGGTGTTATTTTTAATCAATTTTTCTAAGGCTTTAATATGTTTTTTGAACTCCATTTTCCCTAATTTGGTGATGCTGTATTTTGTATTTGTTTTTTTACCGATGAATTGTTTTTGTATTAAAATATAGTCCACTTTTTCTAAGGCTTTTATATGACTTGCTAGATTTCCATCGGTAACAGCTAACAATTCCTTTAAGGTGTTAAAGTCCACACTTTCATTGACCATTAGTGCAGACATGATACCAAGTCTTACTCTATGGTCAAATACTTTATTTATGTTTTCTATAATGGACATTTATTGTTATTAAGTAGTGTGATTACTCTTGTTTTTTTCCGTTAATGTATATCATTGTACCATAAATTATATGGAATACTCCAAAACCAACTGCCCAAAAATACAAACCATAACCTATAAAATTTAATGCGATTAGACCTAAAATAATTTCGGCTAGACCTAAATATTTCACGTTGCTTACTGTATAGTTACTTGCATTAAAAATAGCCAATCCGTAAAAAATTAGAGTAGCAGGAGCAACAAACCCATAAAACCCTTGATTTAGCAAACTCAAACTAAAAATTCCACCAGTTGCTAAAGGAATAAAAAAGTGAAATAACAAACGTTTTGTAGTGCTGTTCCATATAGTTTGTCCTTCTTTTTTAGCTTTTCTTTTGGTAAGAATATAGGCAGTTATTACTGATAAAATAGCTACAGCAATGGCAATTATTAATAATTCTAGGGTTACAAATCCCAAAGCAAAATTCAGTTCTTCATTATAAACCGCTCTGTTATTAGTGTTTACATACTCTTTTAGTACTAAATGAGCCATAAAAGCACCAATGAGCGCATAAATACCAGCTAAAATACCGCTTAAACCACTTAAACTCATAAATCGAGTAGATTTATTCATTATATTTTTAATTTCTGATAAATCTTGTAAATATTTTTTATTTGTCATTTTAAAAGTACTTTGAATTGCAAAGTTAAATTAAAAATAGTTATTAAAGCATAAAAAAGAAACTTTTTTTTAAAATCTAATATTTATCATGTTAAAAACTCTATTTTTTCTTTAAGTTTTTGTTTAAAAAAAGACTGTAAAAATAGTTGATAACAAAGTAAATAGAAATAATAAACGGAATGTTAATAAGAAAAGAGTATCAAAAAATATGCACTAGTATTTTAGTGTAAATTTATAATCCAAAAACTCCTTAAAAAATGTAGTATGATGATAAAAGAGCAAATTTCAGCAAATATTTATACCTATAATGAGGTATTAAAAGCCACAAAAGCCTATTTTAATAATGATGAATTAGCAGCAACAACTTGGATTAACAAGTATGCGTTAAAAAATAATAAAGGCGAATATTTAGAGCTTACACCAGATGATATGCACCAGAGAATGGCTGCTCAGTTTGCTAGAATAGAAGAAAAATATACTAAAGATATTAAAGAGTTAAAAGGATTATCAACTTATGCAAAACAGCGTAAACCTTTAGATAAAGACAAGATATACAAGTTGTTTAAAGATTTTAAATATGTTATTCCGCAAGGAAGTGTTATGTTTGGTTTAGGTAATAATGAAGTGATGGCATCGTTGTCTAATTGTATTGTTATTCCACCAGTTTACGATTCGTATGGAGGAATAATGCATACAGATCAGCAAATGGCACAATTGTTTAAAAGACGTTGTGGTGTTGGAGTAGATTTATCTAATTTGCGTCCAAAAGACAGTTTGGTTTCTAACGCTGCAGGTTCTACAACAGGTGCGGTTTCTTTTATGAATAGATTTTCTGCAACAACCAGAGAAGTTGCACAAAATGGTAGAAGAGGAGCTTTAATGCTTACTTTGGATGTTGCGCATCCTAATATTGAAGATTTTATCACTATAAAACAAGATTTAACAAAGGTTACAGGTGCCAATATTTCGGTTAGATTATCAGACGAATTTATGCAAGCAGTAGAAAAAGATACTAACTTTACCTTACGTTGGCCTATAAATGCTTCTGAACCAAAGATTACTAAAGAAATTAACGCACGAGCATTGTGGCAAACTATTATTAAAAGTGCACACAATACCGCAGAACCTGGTTTAATTTTTTGGGATAGACAGCATTATTATTCTACTTCGTCTTTATATCCTGGTTTTGAAAATTCTTCAACCAATCCATGTTCAGAAATTGCCATGCAAGGTGGTGATAGTTGCCGTTTAATTGCCGTTAATTTATACAGCTTTGTTGAACAACCTTTTACTAAAAAAGCAAAATTTAATTTTAAAAAATTTTACGAAACGGTTTATGAAACACAGCGTTTAATGGATGATTTGGTAGATTTAGAATTAGAATCTGTGAGTAGAATTATAGATAAAATCAATAATGACCCAGAACCTCAAAACATTAAACAAGTAGAGTTAGATACTTGGAAACTTTTGCAAGAAACAGGTAAAAAAGGACGAAGAACAGGTCTTGGTTTTACCGCTTTAGGTGATTGTATTGCTGCATTAGGAGAAAAATTCGATTCCGATAAGGCTTTGAGTATCGTTGATAAAATTATGCAAGAAAAGATGCAAGCTGAATTTGATTCAAGTATTGATATGGCAATCACTCGTAAACCCTTTGAAGATTTTAATCGAAATATTGAAGATAAATCAGAACTCATTCAAATGATGAAAGAAGAGTTTTCTGATACTTATGAACGTATGATGACTTATGGAAGAAGAAATATTTCTATCAGTACCGTTGCGCCAACTGGTTCGTTGAGTATGTTAGCTCAAGTATCATCTGGAATTGAACCTGTGTTTTTACTATCATACACTCGAAGAAGAAAAGTAAATGATAAAGATGAAAATGCCAAAGTAGATTTTGTAGATGATTTAGGTGATGCTTTTGAAGAATTTACTGTATATCACAAAAAATTACATGAATGGATGCACATTTCTGGTGAAACAGATATTACTAAAAGTCCGTATTATGGTGCAACAGCACAAGAAATAGATTGGAAAAAAAGAGTGGAATTACAAGCAATTGTTCAAAAATACACTACGCATTCTATTAGCTCTACCATTAATTTAGACAAGGATGTGAGTGTTGAGCAAGTAGGAAATATTTATTTAGAATCTTGGAAACAAGGTTTAAAAGGAATTACCGTATATCGTGATGGTTCAAGAAGTGGTATTTTGGTTGCAACCGATGATAAATCAGAAGAAAAAAAGCAAAATAACGGATATTTTAAAGACACCCTTTTTCCAAAAAGACCACAAAAAATTGAAGCAGAAATCGTCCGTTTTCATAATGAAAGCGAAAAATGGTTAGCTGTTGTAGGGATAATTGATAACAGACCTTATGAAATCTTTACAGGAAAAATGAAAGACGCTTTTAATCTTCCAAATTGGGTTGATAAAGGTTGGGTAATTAAAAGTAGAAATGAAGAAGGTGTAGCTAGATATGATTTTCAATATGTAGATTCTGAAGGGTATAAAGTAACCATTGAAGGCTTATCAAGATCATTCGATAAAGAATTTTGGAATTATGCAAAACTCATTTCTGGAATTATGCGTCATGGTATGCCAATGCCTTATGTGGTTGATTTAATTCAGCATCTTAACTTATATGATGACCATATTAATACATGGAAAAACGGAGTTACTCGTGCCTTAAAACGTTTTGTTGCAGATGGCACAGCTGCAGCAGATAAAAAATGCCCAGAATGTAATGATCCAGATGGTTTGGTGTATAGTGAAGGTTGTTTAAAATGTAAAAGTTGTGGATATTCTAAATGTGGATAAAATATGAATCCATTAGAAAACTATTTTTTAGAAACTCCAGAACCTTTACAATCTATTTTATTGTATTTACGACAAGTAATTAAAGAAACTTTACCAGAAGTAGAGGAGAAGTATAAATATAAAATTCCTTTCTATTATTATAATGGAAAACCTTTGTGTTACTTCAAT
The DNA here is from genome assembly GCA_964648135.1 of uncultured Flavobacteriaceae bacterium. Lineage (GTDB taxonomy): Bacteria > Bacteroidota > Bacteroidia > Flavobacteriales > Flavobacteriaceae > S010-17. The sequence goes on along the minus strand of CAZYKN010000138.1, from coordinate 309 downwards.
ATTTTAAAAGGAACAAATTATGTTGATGTGGGTTTTTGGAACGGATTTAAACTTTCTAACAAACACGGAATACTTAAAGCAGGAAGAGGCAGAATTATGGTTAAATCAATTCAATATAAAACTTTAGAAAGTATTGATGTTGATTTATTTATGGAGGTTTTATTAGAATCTAGTTTGATTTAAAAAAAAGATTAAAACATCTTTTGCAATTAAAATAATTCATCTAACTTTGCACTATTAAAAGATAGTCTAATTGAAAACAAAACTATTCAGCATTTTATTTGTAGCCATGTACTTAGCAGCAATGTT
>CAZYKN010000137.1:1465-5904 GCA_964648135.1 uncultured Flavobacteriaceae bacterium | reverse complement strand
CAGGACATCTAACTCCTACAATGAAAATAAAAAAAGATATTATTAAGTCTAAATACTATTATTTGTACAATAAAATTTATAGACCTACTTTGTTTTAAAAAGAAGTATGGTACTCGTTTTTAACTATAATACGGTTTTAATAAACTTCCAACTCTCAAAGATTATAAAGAAAGAATAACAACTTTCGCAAAGACGCTAAATGGAATGTGATTTTGATTTGTAGGATATTATCATTCTATTATAGTTGTGTGATAACTAATTGTTCTATTTTTTCACTTGCAACTTGGTGTCTTTGCGCCTTTGCGTCTTTGCGAGAAAAAGAGGGTGAATAGTTACCAACTTCCTACTTTCCAACTTCTTCACTTCCCAACTTCTTCTCCTCATAACTCACAAACATATTTATATAAATAATTCGAGATAATTTTAACATTAAAGGAGTTAATAGTATAAGAGTAGCAATTACTATAACTAGACTTACACCTAAGCTAACACCAAATAGCATGCAGATTACAAATGTAGCAATAGAAGTAGCAACAGACAAACCATAAGAAACATACATTGCACCATGATAAAAAGAAGGTTCTAGCATATATTTTAAATCACAGTGTTCACATTTTTCATGAATGTTAAGTAATTTTTTTAAGTGAAACGGATTCTTATCTAAATAAAAATCACCTTCTTGGCATCTCGGACATTTATTATTGAAGATACTGTATAATTTTGTGCCTTTTTTAAACATTTTATGATAAGTTAGTAGTTGTGCAAATATAAAAAAAGTTTCCTATTGCTATTGAAAATTATATCTTTTTCCTACTTTCGCCGTTAGTTTGATTTTTTAAAGTAAATTAAACAAATTGTTAGATTAATCAATAAAATATATATGCTAAACGCTCACAATATCACCGTTTCTTTTCAAGGTGAAGAACTCTTTTCAGGTATTACTTTTAAACTCATTGCAGGAGATAGAGTAGGTTTGGTTGGTAAAAATGGAGCAGGAAAATCTACCTTACTAAAAATTATTGCCAAAGAACAAGAGTACGATAAAGGAACAATCGCTTTTGAAAAAGAAGTGAAAATAGGCTTTCTAAAACAAGATATTGAATTTGTTGGAGGTCGTACAGTTTTAGAAGAATCATATCAAGCTTTTGAAGAAATAATTGAAACTGAAAAAAAATTAGAGTATATTAATACGCAATTAGCAGAAAGAACGGATTATGAAAGTGAATATTATCATCAATTAATGCATGATTTAGATGATTTACAACACAGATATGAATTGCTTGGAGGTTACAATTATCAAGGTCAAACAGAAAAGATTTTAAGTGGCTTAGGCTTCACAAAAGAAGATTATAACAGTTTAACAGAAACTTTTTCTGGTGGTTGGCGTATGCGAATTGAATTGGCTAAATTGCTACTACAAGATAACGATATTTTACTTTTAGATGAGCCTACAAATCATTTAGATATTGAATCTATTATATGGTTTGAAAATTTTTTAAAAGGCTATTCTGGTGCTATAATGATGGTTTCGCATGATAGAATGTTTTTAGATAATGTAACCAATAGAACCATTGAAATTTCTTTAGGTCAAATTTATGATTTTAAAAAATCATATTCTGGTTATTTAGGTTTACGAGCAGAAATAAAAGAAAAACAATTACAATCTCAAAAAAATCAAGAGCGTGAAATTAAACGTACCGAAGATTTAATTAATAAATTTAGAGCCAAAGCAAACAAGGCATCAATGGCACAATCGCTTATTAAAAAGCTAGATAAAATTGAAAGAATAGAGGTTGATCAAGATGATAACGCAGTAATGAAAGTACGATTTCCTGTATCAGTTACTCCAGGAAAAATTGTTTTTGAAATAGAAAATTTATCCAAATCTTATGAAGAAAAAGAAGTGCTTAAAGAGGTGAATTTACTCATTGAACGAGGTGCTAGATTGGCTTTTATTGGTCAGAATGGTCAAGGAAAATCAACTTTAGCCAAAATTATGGTTGAAGAGATTGATTATGAAGGTTTGTGTAAAAAAGGACATAATGTGCAACTTGGATATTTTGCTCAAAATCAGTCTGAATACCTAGATGCTAATAAAACAGTACTCCAAATAATGGAAGATGCTGCAACAGATACCAACAGAATGAAAGTGCGTGATATGTTAGGTGCATTTTTGTTTGGTGGTGATGCGGTAGATAAAAAAGCAAGTGTGCTTTCTGGTGGTGAACGTAACCGTTTAGCCATTTGTAAAATGCTCTTGCAGCCTTTTAATGTGTTGATTATGGATGAACCTACCAATCACCTTGATATTGCCTCAAAAAATGTATTGAAACAAGCATTAAAAGATTATACAGGAACACTTATTTTAGTATCGCATGATAGAGATTTTTTGCAAGGTTTAACCGATAAAGTTTATGAATTTAAAGAGCATCACATTAAAGAATATTTAGGTGATATAGATTATTATTTAGAAACGCATAAGCTTGATAATATGCGTGAAGCCGAAAAAAAACTAAATAAAAAAGAGCTTGTAAAAAAAGATAAATCAGATAACAAAGCGAAGCACGAAAATAACAAAAACATAAAACGCTTAAAAAATAAAATATCTAAAGTTGAAAATGAAATTTCAAAATTGGAAAAAGAGTTGGTGAATTTAGATATTGAATTAGCCCAAGACTACGATGCAGTTTCTAAAAAAGAAAATTTCTTTGATCATTATAATGCCAAAAAGAAAAAAATTGCTTCTTTAGAAAACGAATGGGAACAGCTTGTTGGAGATTTAGATGGGTTGGAGTGATTGTTTTAGTTCTCAGCCTTCGGTCTTCAGTTCTTAGTCTTCAGTTCTCAGTCTTCAATCTTCGGTCTTCAGTCTTTAACAAAAAAACATGATAAAAGTTAGATAATTAAATTTTCAATTGTGTACATTTGAAACCGTTTTAAACAATATAAAAATGAGAAAAATTTTAGTTATAGGAGCTGGAAAATCAGCTTCATCATTAATAAAGTATTTGTTAGATAAATCTGATAAAGAGAATTTGCAAATCATTGTAGCTGATAAAGTGTTGAGCTCAGCAGAAAAATTAATCAATAAGCATAAAAATGGAAAAGCCATCGTTTTAGATGTCTTTGAAGAGAAAAGTAGGAGTGAAGCAGTGCAAAATGTAAGTATTGTGATTTCTATGCTTCCTGCAAGATTTCATTTAGAAGTAGCAAAAGACTGTGTAAAATATGGAAAAAGTTTAGTTACAGCTTCCTATATTTCGGATGAAATGCAAGCTTTAAATGATGAGGTAGTTGCAAAAGGTTTGGTTTTTATGAACGAAATTGGTTTAGATCCAGGAATTGATCACATGAGCGCCAAACAAATTTTAGATAGAATTAAAGATGGTGGTGCTAAATTGTTATTATTTGAATCGTTTACAGGTGGTTTAGTTGCTCCAGAAAGCGATGATAATTTATGGAATTATAAGTTTACTTGGAATCCTAGAAATGTAGTTGTTGCAGGTCAAGGTTCAGCTGCAAAATTTATTCAAGAAGGACAGTATAAATACATTCCTTATCACAAATTATTTAGACGTACAGAAATACTAGATTTAGGTGAATATGGTAAATTTGAAGGTTTGGCAAATCGTGATTCGCTTAAATACAGAAAGATTTACGGTCTAGAAGGTATTAACACTTTATATAGAGGAACTATTAGAAAAATTGGATTTTCACGTGCTTGGAATGTATTTGTACAACTTGGTATGACCGATGATACATATACTATGGTAGATTCAGAAAATATGACTTATCGTGATTTTACCAATTCGTTTTTGGCATATTCACCACATGATTCGGTGGAATTAAAATTGCGTCATTATCTAAAAATTGATCAAGATGATATTATTTGGGATAAACTCCTTGAAGTAGGAATTTTTGATGGCTCTAAAAAAGTAGCACTTAAAAATGCAACTCCAGCTCAAATCTTACAGAAAATTTTAATGGATAAATGGACATTACAACCAGAAGATAAAGATATGATTGTAATGATGCATAAATTTGGTTATGAAATTGATGGTGAAAAACGTCAGATAAATTCGTATATGCAAGTAATAGGTGATGATCAAACTTATACTGCAATGGCGAAAACTGTTGGGTTGCCAGTTGCAATTGCAACGCTTAAAATATTAAATGGGGAAATTAAAACTCCTGGTGTTCAGTTGCCAATTACTAAAGAGGTTTACGAACCAATTTTAAAAGAATTAGAAGAATACGGAATTACTTTTAAAGAGAAAAAAGTAAAATATTTGGGTTATAATCCAGATAATGTGAATAGTTAAAATACGCTAGCGTTGGCGTCGCTTAAAGAGATACTGGCACTTTCTACTCACACCGTGACTCGAAGTCACGGTGTGAGTTGTTTTAAGGGTAGAGTGAGGGCTTCACTTAAAGTGAAA
>CAZYKN010000137.1:0-1365 GCA_964648135.1 uncultured Flavobacteriaceae bacterium | reverse complement strand
TTTAAGGGTAGAGTGAGGGCTTCACTTAAAGTGAAACCCTCACTAGTCAAGTTACAGTTTAAATTTTTAAGAATTTCTTAAACTATTTCCGCAACTATAAAAGTACTACCATCAACAAAAATTAAATCCTTTTTTGAAGCATTTTTTTGTTACTACTCACACCGTGACTCAAAGTCACGGTGTGAGTTGTTTTAAGGGTAGAGTGAGGGCTTCACTTAAAGTGAAACCCTCACTAGTCAAGTTACGGTTTAAATTTTTAAGAATTTCTTAAACTATTTCCGCAACTACAAAGGTACTACCACCAATAAAAATTAGATCTTTTTTTGTTGCAGTTTTTGTTGCTGTTTTAAGTGCTTCCTTAACGGAATTATAAGTACTACCCATCAGCTTAAATTTTTTAGCTTTAGCTTGTAAAATACTAACATCTAATCCTCTTGGAATATTAGGTTTGCAAAAATAATAATTAGCCTTTTTTGGAAATAAAGGTAAGATGGTTTCTAAGTTTTTATCGTTTACAACTCCTAAAATAAAATGTAATTTTTCAAAGGTTTCATCGGCTAATTGTGTTAAAACATAAGATAAACCTTCGGTATTATGTGCCGTATCACAAATTGTTTTTGGATTGTTGCTAAGCAATTGCCATCGTCCTTTTAAGTTGGTGTTTTCAACAACATGTAACAATCCGTTTTTAAGTTGTTTTTCTGAAATAGCATATCCTAATTTATTGAGCACTTTAATTGTCTGAATAGCTGTTTTTACATTGTTTTTTTGATAATTTCCTTTGAGTGAAGTTTTATAATTTTCTGTAATTAAATCCGATGCAAAATAAATAGCTGCATTATTTTTATTTGCAATATCTTTAAAAACAGATGCAATTTCTTCTTGTTTTTCACCAATAATAACAGGAGTATTTGGCTTGATAATTCCTGCTTTTTCAAAGGCAATTTCTTTTAAAGTATTTCCTAAAAATTGCGTATGATCAAAACCAATATTGGTAATTACAGAAATTAAGGGATTTATAATATTGGTAGAATCTAATCGTCCACCTAAACCAACTTCAATAATGGCAATATCTACTTTTTTTCTTGCAAAATTGTCAAATGCCATTCCTACGGTCATTTCAAAAAAAGATAAACCTTGTTGTTTTAAAAAAGATTTATTTCGTTTAATAAAATTAATCACACAATTTTTTCGCATGGGTTTGCCATTAATACGAATGCGTTCTGTAAAATCTTTTAAATGTGGTGAAGTATATAAACCAACTTTTAATCCGTTTTCTTGTAAAATAGAAGCGAGTAGGTGAGAAGTAGAGCCTTTTCCGTTTGTCCCAGCAACGTGAATTGTTTTAAATTTAGTTTCTGGATT
>CAZYKN010000136.1:0-5930 GCA_964648135.1 uncultured Flavobacteriaceae bacterium | reverse complement strand
CTGAATACTGCCAACTGTAAACTATTTCTTCTTCTTCCCTCCTAGCAAACCATCTAAAATACCTTTCACACCATCTTTTACACCATTATTAATAATATCTTTCGGATTTTGATGTGTACTATCTGTTGATGTTGGTAAAATACTGTCAATTCCTGTGTTAGATAACAAGTCATCAATAGCATTATTTACTTGGTTTGAAGCTTGATTGGTTAATTCTTGCTTTTGATATTCTAATACTTTTAAAGCTAAATTACTCATAGCTTGTTTATAATTAACTTTAATGCTTGGTTTTAGATAGCTACCGTTTATTAATGTTGAGAGCGGAATTTTAATAGTATCTTTATCAATATTTGTCAATTTTGAAAGTAAATTTACGGCTTCTGTTCCTAAATATTTAGCAGGAACATCCATTTTTAAATTGTATTTTAAACTTTTATCAAACCCATGTGATCCCGAAATATGCATTACAACATCTTTATATTTTAAAGTAAACGGATTTACAGAAACTCGTCCGTTTTTAAACGATAGAGCGGTTTTAAGTTTGCTTAAATCAATTTTGGAAAAGTCAATAAAATTTAAGTTGGAATTTAATTGAGAAATTAATGGAATAACATTTTTATCTACATCTTTTACAAATAATTGCGCAAAAGCATTTCCAGACAAACTATTTAAATTTGGAGAAAAATCATCTGCTAAATTTCCTTTTAACTTAAACGTTGAATTGTATTTTCCCTTTAAAGCTTTAGCGATGGGTACAATACTTTTAAAAGTTTCTAAGGTGCTGAATGAGTTTGCAATATCAAATTTATCAATATTCATATCTAAATCAAATATTGCAGGATTTGGCTTTGTATCAATATCTCCGTTAAAAGTTGCCGAACCTTCTAAAAGATTGGCTTTAGTATTTTTTAAGGTGGCTTTTTGGTCTTTTAAACTCATTAATCCGCTTACGTTTTGTAATTGGATATTGTCATAAACTACGTTTTTGGCTTTAAAAGAAGTCTTAATATCTAAAAAACTCGGAATTTTAAGGCTTTCGCTTGAAGTCTGATTTCCTTTTGCTTGATTATTGTTTACAACCGAATTGTGCTGTTCTTCAACTAAAAAATCACTCACCACAAAATGATTAGAACTCACCTCAAAATTACCTTGCAAGTTTTTATCATCAAAAATAAAAGCAAATAAATTATCGAGTTTACCCTTAGCTTTTAAGTCACTTTTTCCTGTTTTTGCATTAAAATCAGTTAATAAAATACTGTTTGTATTGAATTTAATTGCTGCTTTTTTAATATTAATAGGATGTGCAACATCTTTTCCTGCATAAGAAAAATTGGATAAACTCGCCGTTCCGTTCGTTTTAATCTTTTCGTATTGATTATTTTTAACAGACTGATTGTCTGCTAATGTAGAAAAGTCTGCTTTTAGTATTCCTTTAAGCTCCTCTTCTATTTTTATTGGATAAGCTTTACTCAAATTTTCTAAATCTAATGTTCCTTTAAAAGAGGCATCAACCGTTGGATTACTTGTTAATTTAGTGATTTTTCCTTTGGTTTCAAAAGTATCCTTATCTATGGTAAACTTTAAATTTTTAATATCTAGAAAAACATCATTTTTATTGGTATTGCTTGCTATATTTCCGTTAAAACTAATATCTGTAACCGTTTTTGGCAAATCTGGATATTTAAACGATGCCTTGTTTGTATTGATATGAATGGTGTATTTTGGAAAAGAATTATCAGATAATTCTCCTTTAAAAAAACCGTTTACATCAGCGATACCATTTGCAGAAACTCCAGAAAAATTAGAGGAGTAAGCACTTGGTACTAAAGATAAAAGGTTTTTAAAATTCGCTTTTGGAGCATTAAATTCAATATTATATAATTGATTTTCATCATTGATATCTAAAAATCCATTAAAAACGAGCGCTAAGTCATTAATTTTAGCTGTATTTTCCTTAAATTGAAATTTTAAGTTTTCTAAATCAATTCCCAAAACTGCATCTAAATCAATTTTTGCTTTGTTAAAATAGGCTACTTTACCTACTTTAACAGTCATTTCACTAGCTTGTGTGCTTGTCTTTAAATCGAGTTTTGATGCAGAAAAATCTCCATTACCTATATGATTTAATCCTTTTAATTCAAACAAGACAGCTCCTTTTTTATCAGAATAAATAATTTCAGAATTTTTAAGTTGGTATTGTTTAATATCAATAACAAATTCTTTTTTATCATTATTTGTATTTGATTTTATTTGATTGACATTTGATTTTAACTGTTTTATTTTAAAATTTGAAGCACCATTTTCATTAACCACAAGGTTTAATTTTGCTTTTTCCAAAATTAAATCATTGATACTAATTTTTTCATCAGATTTTTTAAACAAATCCTCTATATTCATAGCTAAAAATACTTTTTTAGAGACAAAGAGCGTGTCTTTCACATCATCATTAAAAATACTCAACTCATTAATCGTTAAAAACGCATGCGGAAATTTTTTAAAGAGACTTAAATCTGTATCTTTAAAATCAATTGTTAGATTGTAATTATTATTGTAGTTATCAACTACTTTTCTAATTAAGGTGTCTTTATAAACATAAACCAAGGTAATTGCAATTCCTAAAAGGATAACCAATCCAAGTAAAATTCTTTTAATAATTCGCATATTATTTTTCTTTTTTCTAATTTGCATCAAAAATACGACCAAATTTTTTGTTCAGTATTAAAAAATTCACAAATATTTTATTATTAGCAGTAAACATCTATTGTGAATACAGGGTAAACTCATATTTTTTTGTATTTATCATTCCTGCCTTCACAAGAATGACATCGCAAAAGTAGGAATTTGTCCTAATTATCAATAAAAAAAGTCGCCTTAACAGACGACTTTTTAACTTATTGAATTTTATTTATCTATTTAATAATATCTAACAATTCAACTTCAAAAATTAAATCTGCATTTGGAGGAATTACTCCACCAGCACCACGACTACCATAAGCCATGTGCGAAGGAATAAAAAGTAATGCTTTTGTACCTACATTTAAGTCCATTACACCTTCATCCCAACCTTGTATTACTCTACCAACTCCAATGGCAGTTTCAAACGGTTTATTTCTTTTAACAGAACTGTCAAAAACTTTCCCATCACGTAAATAACCAGTATAGTGTATTTTTACTTTTTCTCCTTTTTTTGGCTTTGCTCCTTCTCCTTGTTTTTCAATAAATATTTTTAATCCAGAAGGCAATACTTTTGCTTGCGCTTCTTTATCAAGAATTGGTTGAAAGATGGCTAATTTTTTAGCTTTTGCTTGTTTTGCTTCTTCTTCCATTCCTTTAAATTTTTTATCAAACAAGCTCACTGCATCAAAGTTTTTAGCTGCTTTACCGTTTCTAACAATTTCAACACTATTAATTACATCATTTTTTTCAATAGTATTTACCACATCTTGACCTTTAATAACATGACCAAATATAGTGTGTTTACCATTTAGCCAAGGTGTTGCTTTATGGGTAATAAAAAACTGACTTCCATTAGTTGCTGGACCAGAATTTGCCATTGCCAAAATGCCTTCTTTATCAAATTTTAAAGAATCATCAAATTCATCCTTAAATTTATAGCCAGGATCACCAGCTCCAGTTCCAAGAGGATCACCTCCTTGAATCATAAAGTTTTTTATTACTCTATGAAATTTTAATCCGTCATAAAAAGGTTTTCCTTTGTATTTAGAATCTACATAAGAGTTTGTACCTTCTGCTAAAGAAATAAAATTAGCAACTGTCATTGGTGCTTTTTCTTGTTCTAATTGCAATACAATATCACCTTTTGCAGTATGAACTATTGCAAATAATCCGTCACCTAAATCAGGATATTTAGTGGTTTTACATGAAAATGACATAAATAATAATGCCAACATACTCAATTTTAATAATTTCATGGTTTTAAATTTTATTTAGTTAATATTTTAATTAATTTTACTTTTACTATTAAGGGTTCATTTGAACCTATTTTACCTTGTAAACCAGTAACTCCAAAGGCTAAATTAGAAGGTAATAAAAAGGTCATTATTTCTCCTTCTTTCATCAATTTTATTCCGTGGTGCAAACCTAATAAAAAATCTTCACCATCTATTTTTAAAAGTCTATTTTTTTTATTGTCTTGATTTTTAGAGCCTAATTCTTGTTCAGATAAAATAACTTTATTGTTTAAATCTTTAATTTCATAATTAATAACCACTTCATCACCAGTTGAAGGTTTTTTAGTGTTTTCTTCGATTTTATGATTATAGAAATACCAAAATCCGTAAGGTGATGCGTAATACTTATTAATTGTATCTTTTTTGATGATTTTTTTAAAAATTTTCTCTTCAAGAGCTAATACTTTTTTTGTTAGCTGAACTGATTCGTCAAAAGAAGAAACTGTTGAATGATGTACAACAGGCTTTCTAATTTGTGGCTTTTCACATGAAATAAAAGCAATAATCATTACTAAAAAAATACTATTACGCTTCATAAGATTCTTGTAATTCTTTTTTATATTTTGGAACAATACTTAAAAAGTGCTTTACCGTTTTATCAAGGCTTACCTCACTTCGTCCTCCTGCAGCATTGGTATGACCTCCTCCGTTAAAATACTTACGAGCAAACTCATTTACTGAAAAATCGCCCTTTGATCTAAAAGACATTTTAATAATTTTTTGCTGTGTATCTTCAATAAAAATTACTGCAAAAATAATATCTTTTAAAGACAAAGCATAATTTACAAAACCCTCTGTATCTCCTTTTTCAAATTTATAGGTATTTAATTCTTTTTGAGATAAGGTAATATATGCTGTTTTTAATTCAGGTAAAACTTTCATGTTTTCTAAAGCTCGTCCTAATAATTGCATTCTACTGTATGAATTTACATCCATTACACGGTTGTAAATCTTTGCATTATCTGCTCCTGCATCCAATAAATCTGCAGCAATTCTATGTGTTCTACTACTTGTGGAAGGAAATCTAAACGAACCTGTATCTGTCATTATACCTGTGTAAATACACGAAGCAATCTCTTTATTTATATACTTTTTTTTATCAAGTGCTTCAATAAAATCAAAAATCATTTCTGATGTTGATGATTTTTTTACATTTGAAAAAGTGTATTTGGCGTAAGAGTCTGGTGCTTGATGATGGTCAATCATAATAAACAACGGATTGATTTGTTCTAAAGCTTTTTGCATCTTATCTCCTGTTCTGTGAAACGCATTAAAATCTAACGTAAAAACAATTTCAGCTTGACCTAAACGCTTGGTTGCTTTTTCAACATTCGGTTCAAATAATAAAATATCTTTTTGTGAAGGCATCCACTTTAAAAAATTAGGACAATCATTAGGTGAAATGACCGTTACTTTATGATTAAACTGTTTTAAAAAATGATATAACGCCAAACTTGACCCATAAGCATCGCCATCTGGATTTCTATGCGTTACAATAACAATATCCTTTATTTCATTTGCTTTAAAAAGGAGTTCTTTTATCTCTAAAATTTCTTTATTTTTCATCGATGCGAATATACAATAAATCTCTAAATGAGAATTAGATTATATAATTATTATCGGTTGGTACTGTTTTCTCTCTTTTTCTCGAAAAAACACAAAGAGCAAGTGAAAAAGCATAAAAAATATTTAATACCAATTTTTAATAAATCAACTATTTAAAATTGGGTTTTACGCTAATATTTAAGTCAGAGTCACTCTAAGTGAAGTCCTGACTAATGCTTAAAACCAGCCAACCTTTCTAAGTCAGGGTTTTACTCTAAGTGAAGTTCTGACTAATGCTCGAAATCATTCGTTTAAGTTAATCCTTTACTTTAAATGAAAGTTTAAACAACACTAAAAAAAACCATATATCTAATGTTAATAACTATTTTCCTTTTTAATTTGCTATTTATTTAA
>CAZYKN010000135.1:0-5974 GCA_964648135.1 uncultured Flavobacteriaceae bacterium | reverse complement strand
CTTCTTAGTGTCCCTTGTGGTTAATTTAACAACGCAATTTCAAACTAGAGCCTTTATTAAAATACCAAAAAGACATAATATATAATCTAATAAATCGTTTCTTTCTGTAATTATTTATTATTAATAAAAAATATTAAGCGACTATCTAGTATCTTGTAGCAAAGCGGTCTTATATCGTATGGTCTTAAGTCTTTTATCGGACAATAAATTTATAAAATATAAAACATCAATCCAAATTTAAAAGCTTTCATGTTTATATTTTCTGCACCATTAAAACTCGCATTTTTAAACAGCGGTGTTAAACCATAATACACATAACCGTTCCATGTTCCATAACCCACAGAGCTTGTAAGTCCGTATTGTAATTTATTAAAATAGTCAAAGTTTTTAATTGTTTGGTGATTGTTATTTAGGTTATAGGCTGCTTTATAACTAAAAATATAGGAGAGTTTAAAGCCTAAGTACAATCTAAAAAACTTATTTTTTTCATACGTTGAATTCCGTATTCTAAATTCAAATGGAATATCAATAGCATTATAAGTTAATTTATTGGAATCGAAAATATCAATATCTTCAAAATTTCCTATGTGTGTTTGTCCATCAATAATACTAATTTTCATATTGTTAAAATAGGAAGTATGTGTATAACCAAGACCTAATCCAAAACCAATATTTCGCTTTTTATTTATTGGGAAATCTCTAATATAACCTATAAAGGAAGAGTTTGAAAAACCCCTTAATTCTACATTTTCTGGTTTATTTCTTAAAAGATTATACGTAATTCCAATATAAAATTGATCTTCTAAATATTTTTTTGAAGTAGCTTTAGAAGGCTCCGTTGTATTTTGTGCATTAATAGAAATGCTTAATAAGAATATGATGTAAATAATCTTTTTCATCTAAAGTGTTTTTATCAAAAAAAGGCAATCAATATAAACTGATTGCCTTAAATATTATGAAAAAATAGTATTATTTTTTTTGAGCTTGTAATGCAGAATAATTAATTTTTAACGCATTAATATCTCTTAATTTCTCTTTAATATCGTAAATAGTACCTACTTCGGAACCAACATCTGCTTTTATTGAGGTTGTTAATCTGTTTTTATCACTAGGAGCAACAGACTCTCTTTTAGCCAAGATAAAGTTTTTAATATCATTTACCGTAGAGATTTTATCATTTAACTGAATACGATCACCTTTAACACCTTTTTTAGATTTACCAACATAAATAAAACTCACTAAATTTTTCTCTTTCAGTTTTTTTATTTCGGTAGCTTCAGGTAATTTAGGCTCTTTTATTTTAAGCTCTACTTCACGCATAGTTGTAGTAACCATAAAGAAGAATAAAAGCATAAATACAATATCTGGCAATGATGCTGTGTTTACAGCAGGCATATCCGTTTTCTTTTTATTAAATTTAGACATATTTTCTTATTTTAATGGTTCTTGTTCAGACAAAATCATAGGATACATTCCTTTAATTTTCTTTACCTTTTCTTTATAAGAGGCTCTTTTAGATTCTGAAATATCACTATTATCAGCTTGCTCTTTTAAATCTTTAAAAGACATTCCGTATAAAGCATCAGCTTCACGGTCTCTTAATTCATTGTAAGCTCTAACTAATTCGTTCTGTACTGCAATATAATCTCCATAACTAGTACCTCTAGCACTACCTAGTGAGATAACTGCTTTTTTAGGATGATCTGATGATTCTGGATCGTGTTTACCTTTACAGTAATCACATTTATTACCCTCTTTATCTGTTCCTCCACCATTATCTAAAAATTTAACAGCAGCATCTTTAATTTCATCAACCTTCATATATTGATCACCTTCTACTAAAATTTCACCTTGTCTGTTTAACATGACTAAGAAAAGATTTTTTTCTTTAATTTTAGGTGGTTTTTCAGTTGGCGGTTGTCTTTCAGGTAATTTACGAGCTATTCCAGCATCTACATTCATCGTAGTAGTTACTAGGAAGAATATAAGAAGTAGAAAGGCAATATCTGCCATAGAACCTGCATTAATTTCTGGTATATCTCTTCTTGCCATAGTGTTTTATTTTAATAATGATTTAACAGAATCATAAATAAATCCAGCAAAAGCTATTGCACCTAGAATAAAACTAAATTTAATTCCAGTACCTACTTTTTTAGATAAATCACTTCCTGCTTCTATTACTTGCGTACTTGTTTCTACTCTATCTGCATTAGATAAAGCATAGGCTAATCCAAATAAAGCTAAGAAAACAACTGCTCCAATTAACGTTTTCTTCAACTTTGCAGGATGTTTAATTACATCAATAATCATAAAGGCAACAACAATTAGTGCTGTTATGATAAGTAATATCTTTGTAAAGCTTATAAATCCTGCAACAGCATTATTTAGTGCTTCGGTATCACCTTCAATTCCATCACCATTTGTTGAAACTTGTACAAAGAAATATACAGCTATTAAGGCAATGATTAAAGAGACAAATTTTAAAATTTTTGAAACTTTCATATATTAATTATTTTTTATATTTTACTAATAAATCTACTAATGAGATAGAAGCGTCTTCCATTCCGTTAACAATACTATCTACTTTAGATATAATATAGTTGTATAAAATTTGTAATATAATTGCTACTACTAATCCAAATACAGTTGTTAATAAAGCTACTTTAATACCACCAGCAACAACAGTTGGAGAAATATTACCTGCAGCTTGAATAGAGTCAAATGCTCCAATCATACCAATTACAGTTCCCATGAACCCAAGCATTGGTGCTAATGCGATAAATAATGATAACCATGAGATGTTTTTTTCTAATAATCCCATTTGTACACCACCATAACCAACTACAGCTTTTTCAGCAGCGTCAATTCCTTCACCATCTGCAACTCTTTTTAATCCTTGATAAAAGATAGAAGCAACAGGTCCTTTTGTATTACGAGCTACATCTTTTGCAGCTTCAACACCACCATCAGCAAGTGCATCTTCTATGCTACCAACTAATTTGTCTGTGTTTTGAGAAGCTAAATTCAAATAGATAATACGTTCTATTGCTATTGCTAGTCCTAAAATTAAAGCAAGAAGCACAATTCCCATAAAGAATGGTCCACCTTCAATAAAATACTTTTTTAATAATTGCATTGAAAATCCTTCGTCAGCTCCAGCTGCTGCAGCATCTTGTGCAAAAGTTTGAACGGTTCCTAATAACATTACTCCAGTAACTGATAGGATAGTAGATAATTTTTTCATTGTTTAATTGAGTTTTAATTTATGTTTAACGGGTTAAATATACTAATTATTGTCTAATCACAAAAATTTCTGCGGAGAGAAAGGGATTCGAACCCTTGTTACAATTTCTCATAAACACGCTTTCCAAGCGTGCGCCTTAAGCCACTCGGCCACCTCTCCTCAATAATCTTCATTATTAAGAGTGCCAAGTAACAAAAAATATTTTATTTATTAAAATGTTTTTTAATATCTTTTTTAACACACAAAGCCCAAAACACCCTTAAATTACTAAAATTCAGAGAGTTCACCTCTTAAAGATTTTTGAAATAAATTTTTAAATTTATTTTTTGGTATTTCTTCTCCTAACAAATACATTAATTTGGCAATTGCTGCTTCGGTTGTGAGGTCTTTTCCGCTAATAACCCCTATTTTTTTAAGTGCTGTACTGGTTTCATATTGTCCTAATATTACATTTCCACTTACACATTGTGTTACATCAACAATCTGAATCCCTTTTTTTATAGCAGTATCTAATAATTTAATAAACTCTTTATCTGTTGAAGTGTTTCCTGAACCATAAGTTTCTAAAACAACTCCTTTTAGTCCTTTTATACTTAAAATAGTTGCCACTGCTATATTAGATATTCCTGGGAATAATTTTAAAATTACAATATGATTGTCTAATTTTTTACGAACTTTTAATTTTTCTGAGACTGGACTATGATACAATAAATGATCTTGAAATTTTAAATGTACACCACTTTCAGCTAAAGCTGGATAATTAGGAGAGGTAAATGCTTCAAAATGTTCCGAATTAATTTTTGTAGTTCTATTTGCTCTGTACAATTTATATTCAAAATACAAACCAACTTCAGTGATTTTTGGCTTGTTATTTTCTTGATAGGAAGCAATTTGTATGGCAGTAATTAAATTTTCTTTGGCATCAGTTCTTAAATCACCTATGGGTAATTGCGAACCTGTAAATATAACAGGTTTACATAAATTTTCAAACATAAAACTAACTGCTGATGCTGTATATGCCATAGTATCACTACCTGTTAATACTACAAATCCATCTGCATCTTCATAATTTTCTTCTATAATTGAAGTGATTTGAATCCAATAATCAGGATTCATATTAGAGGAGTCTATTGGATCTTCAAAACTTATGGTTTTAATATTACAATCCAGTTGATTTAATTCAGGAATTCTGTTTCTTAAATTATTAAAATCGAATGCTTTTAAAGCTCCTGTTTCATAATCTTTTACCATTCCAATTGTTCCTCCTGTATATATGAGTAGGATATTTACTTTTTTTGTCATTTTGACGCTTATATATTATGGTATAATTTATGCTGTAAAAATACCAAAATCCATTAGAAAAATGGATATTTAAAAATAAAATACTAACTTTGAAAAATTAAAACAAAAAAATTATGATGTTTGGAGGTTATTTTGGATATATTTTAATGGGTGCAATTGCACTTGTAGGTGGAATTGTTCAATCACGATTAAAAAGTAAATTTGCTAAGTATTCTAAATTGCATTTGCAAAATGGAATGAGCGGAAAAGAAATTGCGGAAAAAATGTTAGCAGATAATGGAATACATGATGTAAAAGTTATTTCCGTTAGAGGAAGGCTGACAGATCATTACAATCCGTCTGACAAAACGGTAAATCTAAGTGAAGCTGTTTACGGAGAGCATAATGCTGCCGCTGCTGCGGTTGCTGCACATGAATGCGGACATGCAATACAACATGCAGTTGGTTATTCTTGGTTACAATTTAGAAGTAAAATGGTGCCAACAGTGAGCATAGCAGGTAGAATTGCTCAATTTGCTTTGATTGGAGGTATTTTTTTAGTAAAAATGTTTCCTCAGTTGTTATTATTAGGAATATTACTTTTTGCTGCTACAGTTGTTTTTAGTTTGGTAACCTTACCAGTAGAATACGATGCTAGTAACAGAGCCTTAGCTTGGTTAGAAAACAAACAGATGCTTACTCCAGAAGAACAAAATGGTGCAAAAGATGCCTTAAAATGGGCTGCAAGAACTTATGTAGTTTCTGCCGTTGCTTCAATTACTACCTTATTATATTATATAATGATTTATATGAATAGACGATAGTTTGGTCTTTGGTCATTAGTCTTTGGTTAGTGGTTGCTGATCTTTTTTGTAATCGTCATGCTGAACTTGTTTCAGCATCTTTACAATTTAAAAAGATTCTGAAACGAGTTCAGAATGACGCTATTTGGTAGTTACTGAATACTAAATACTGCCAACTGAAGACTGCAAACTAAACCCTAATCTGTCTATCAATCTGTTGATCTAAAGAAATGAAAGTTTCTGTTCGTGCTACACCATTTATTTTTTGAATTTTATGATTGAGTACTTGCATTAAATGTTCATTGTCTTTACATAAAACTTTAATGAATATGCCATAATTACCTGTTGTGTAATGGCTTTCTGTAACTTCTTCAATTTCTTTTAATCGCTTAATGGCTTCTTTATATTGTGTTGAATTATCAAGAAAAATTCCAACAAAAGCCAAGGTTTTGTATCCAAGTACTTTAGGGTCTAATACAAATTTTGAACCTATCAATAAACCGCTTTTTTCTAATTTACGTAGTCTTTGATGGATTGCAGCACCAGAAATTCCTACATCACGAGCTATTTTGAGAATAGGTGTTCGAGCATCTTGTATTAAATGATTAAGAATTATTTTATCTATTCCGTCAATGTGAAAGGGTTT
>CAZYKN010000134.1:0-6069 GCA_964648135.1 uncultured Flavobacteriaceae bacterium | reverse complement strand
GCTTTCTTAGTGTCCCTTGTGGTTAATTTAACAACGCAATTTACAAGTTGAGCCATTTTTTTTTGAAAAATCACTAGGACTAGGTATGTTTTTTTAATTCATAACACTTATATTTGTCATCTAACCAAATCTTAATTTATTATGATGATTAAAAATTACCTATTTATTATTGCTTTATTATTTAGTGGAATACTATTTTCACAAAGCATTCAAACTGTAAATTACAATGTTTCTGGAGGAACAACAACCAGTTTTGATAATCCTGGAACCATTCTTTATCCAACAGGATATTCAGATTACAGCAACAAAACACCTATTATTTTTGTACACGGAATTACAGGGAAACTTTCTGGTTCTTATGATGCTAATATAGACCAAGTAAAATCAAGACATTTAAAAGCTGCCTTTGTACAATTAAAACCATTAGGCTCTACCATCGAAAACGGAAAATTGCTTTCTAAAATGATCAATGAGGTTCGTTGGCATTTTAACTCAGAAACTGTTAGTATTGTTGCACATAGTAAAGGAGGACTAGATACAGAACGTGCTCTTTACGGTCAGAATGCCTACACTTCTAGTAATTTACCAACTTTTTCTTATGAAAAAGTGGATGGAGTTTATACTTTTAGCTCTCCTGTAAGAGGTGCTCGTGTAGCAGATGTTGGATCAACTTTATCATGGTTTTCTGGTATAGTTTGGGCAACCATGTGGTACACCAATGGTTGGTCACTTACAAGTGGTAACGTAAACGGTTTCCATAATTGGGCAAAAGGATGGAGAATTAACTCTACTTCCACTTTTAAAAATGCTTATCATCCAAACGGAGCTTCTTATAGCAGAATAAATATGTCTGAAGACAATACTACAAGATGGTGGGCACATCAATCAAATGACGAGTGCTATACCACTGCTCTAGGAAGTAATGCCATAGAATGGGCTTTTTGTTATATTGGAAGACCTTTTCAACACTCCGTAGGAGCATATATAGATGCGTATTGGGAATGGGATTGGTTTAATTCTGGATGGAGAAATTGGCATTCAGACAGTGACGGTTTTATTTCTGAATACAGAGCAAAAAGATACGCAAACACAAATGCGAGCCCTTCTTTAACTCCTGGTGCAGGTGATAGTAATTACAGAACTATGCAAGACGCCAATCACACGTCATTATGGGAAAGAAATCAAAATCATTTTTCTAGAGAAGTAGCATCCTATTTACACACTGGTTTATATAGTAGTAGTTATTATGGAAGACCTAGTAATAATACTGAAAATACTGTAAGAAATCAATCTAAAAATGAGGTTAAAGTAAATAACAATTCCATTTTAATGAGTAATGGTAATTTATACTTTGCAAAAAATAATCAAACAGATTTTATTGTTGAAGAAGATAATCAGCTTATAAACTTTATCATTTATGGTGAAAATAAACTAAGTACTATTCAATTTATCAACAAAGAAACTGGTAAATCTTATATAATAGATACAGAAAATAATACAGAAGACTTGTTTTCTAAAGCAATGGCAAGTGTTGCAAACACAAAAGAACTTCCAAAAGGAAATTACATCTTAAAAACAGATAATAAAGATTTCCTTGCAGTAGCTAATTACGAAGAGCCATCAACTGCTTTTGGAGTAAACTTAAACTTTGATGAAGAAAAAGGATATAACGGTGAAAGTATTAAAATAGGAATTGCAAATAAAGACAATGCCATTGATTTTAACAAAGTAAAAGTAACTGCTTATCTTACTCAAGTTGCGTTAAATCAAAATACAAAAATTGAAATGGGTAAAACACATACCAAAAAAATTACGTGTTTACCAGATACTAAAAAAGGGTTCTATAAAGTATCTTTTGAAGACTTAGCACCTGGAAGCATTTACTCTTTAAGAATTGAAGCAACAGCAAATAAAGGAGAAGTTTTATTATCTAGAAATGTAATCAATACCTTTTATGTAAAACAAAATATTGAAGAAAAAACAGTTTCAGTACTTAAAAATAAAGAAAAATTTGCTACTCCAAGTTTGAATAAAGTAATGGTTTATCCAAATCCTACTTCAAATTTTGTAACAGTTTCTTCAACTAAAGAAATTCAAAAAGTGCAATTATTAGACAAAAACGGACATCATATTAAAACACTTAAAGTAAATAGTAAAGAGTTAACTATTAACTTAAAAGAAATGAATTTACCTAAAGGATTCTATATGGTTAAAGTAGAAACTTTAAACGATAGTACTATCAAAAAATTAGTAATTAAATAATTATTATCTGATGAAAGACTTCAGACCGCTTTGCTACTAGACAATAGACGCAAGACAAATCAGAAATTAATTAACCATTTTTAAAACACAATAAATTAGTATAAACCAAATCTTACTATTTTTAAAACCGTTAGAGCAATCTAACGGTTTTTTTGTACATTGCATCAAATTTTAAAGATGAAAACACTACAACAATGGTTTGATGAATACGCAGAAAGTCATCAACACAAAACAAATCAGAAACTTCATTTTATTTGTGTGCCAAGTATTTACTTTAGTATTGTAGGTTTGTTTATGAGTATTGATAGTTCTTTTTTAAAAGACACTTTTAAGCTAAATAATCCGTATTTAGAAAATTGGGGAACTGTTTTATTAGTATTTATACTCCTATTTTACCTAAAACTATCCAAAAAAGTTTTTTTAAGAATGCTTGTATTTTCTATCATTTCGGTTATTTTAAATCAACTAATTAGCACTCGTGTTAATCTGTTGTATTTTTCCCTCTTTGTATTTGTTATTGCATGGATTGGACAGTTTTACGGACATCATTTAGAAGGAAAAAAACCCTCCTTTTTTAAAGATTTACAGTTTTTATTGATTGGTCCTCCTTGGGTTTTTGAAAAATTATTTAGTAGATAATCTTATGAAAACAACAATCTCTTTCCAAGATTTCAACAAAATAGATATTCGTATTGGTACTATCCTAAAAGTAAACGATTTTCCAAAAGCAAGAAAACCAGCCTATCAAATTACCATAGATTTTGGAGAAATTGGTCTAAAGAAAACATCTGCTCAAATTACAGCGTTATACACCAAAGAAGCCCTTTTAAACAAGCAAGTTCTTGCTGTTATTAATTTTAAACCCAAACAAATTGCCAATTTTATGAGCGAATGCCTTATTTTAGGTATTCAAGATGGAGATAAAGTAACGCTTTTAAAATCTTTAGAAAAAGTTAAAAACGGAACGATAGTCAGCTAAATCTTAGTAAATTTGAAAAATCATCAGTTTTTTGACCTCACAGGTTTTAAAAACCTGTGAGGTCTTTAATATAAATTTTCAATGAAAGCACAACTCCAACTTTTAAAAAAATCACTTCAAGGCGAACTGTTTACTGATAAATTACACCAAGCCATTTACGCCACAGACGCATCGGTTTATAGAAAAATTCCACTTGCCATTGCCTATCCAAAAAATGAAAAAGACCTTGTTAAACTCATCAATTTTGCTACAATAAATAAGACCACTTTAATACCACGAACCGCAGGAACTTCACTTGCTGGTCAGTGTGTTGGAAGCGGAATTATAGTAGATATTTCTAAACATTTTACTCAAATTATTTCGTTTAATAAAGAACAAAAAACGGTAAGTGTTCAGCCAGGAGTTATTCGTGATGAGCTCAATTTATTTTTAAAAGAACACGGTTTATTTTTCAGTCCAAATACCTCAACTTCAAATAGATGTATGATTGGCGGAATGGTTGGCAACAATTCTTCTGGCACAACTTCTATCCAATATGGTGTTACTCGTGATAAAATTATCCATCTAAAAACCATTTTATCTGATGGCTCAAAAGCCACTTTTAAAGCGTTAAATACTGCTCAATTCAAAGCCAAAACCAAAGGAAATAATTTAGAAAACAGGATTTATAATTTCATTGACATGGAATGGTCTAAGCCATCAATCCAAAGTGAAATTATCAAACACTATCCAAAAAAAGAAATTCATCGTAGAAATACAGGTTATGCCATTGATCAACTTCTAAATTTCAAGTTATTTGGAGGAAATGAAGAACACATAAACCTTGCAAAATTACTTTGCGGAAGTGAAGGCACACTCGCTTTTACAACAGAAATCACCTTACAATTAGATGATTTACCTCCAAAACACGCCATTTTAGTTGCTTCGCATTTTAATAGTATTGAAGAGAGTTTAAAAGCCGTGCAAGTTGCCATGAAACAACAACTTTTTATGTGCGAATTGATGGATAAAGCCATTTTAGATTGTACTAAAAACAACAGAGAACAAGTAAAAAATCGCTTTTTTGTAAAAGATGATCCAAAGGCAATTTTAATGCTTGAAGTCCGTGCTCATTCTAAAAAAGAAGTTGAACTCTTAGCCCAAAATTTAATTCAAAGTCTAACTGATAAAAATTACGGCTATGCACATCCAAAAATTTATGATGCAGCCATTGAAAAAGTCATCAATTTAAGAAAAGCTGGTCTTGGGTTATTAGGAAATATTGTAGGCGACAAAAAAGCAGTTGCATGTATTGAAGACACTGCAGTTGCTTTAGAAGATTTACCAAATTATATCAACGAATTTACACAAATGATGCAATCCTATCAGCAAGATGCCATCTATTACGCACATGCTGGAGCTGGAGAAATTCATTTAAGACCTATCTTAAATCTCAAAAAAAGGAACGATGTAAAATTATTTAGAGAAATCACCACCAACGTAGCCAAACTCGTAAAAAAATACAAAGGCTCATTTAGTGGAGAGCATGGTGATGGTATAGTTAGAGCGGAATTTATTCCGTTTCTTATAGGTGATAAAAACTATCAGTTACTTCAAAAAACAAAGCAAGTATTTGACAAAAACACTATTTTTAATCAAGGGAAGATTGTCAATTCCTTTAAAATGGATAAATCCTTACGATATGAAATTGACAGAGCAGAACCCAAGATAAAAACCATTCAAAATTTTGAAGACAACCAAGGTATTTTACGTATGGCAGAAAAATGTAACGGTTCTGGTGATTGTAGAAAACCTGTGAGCGCAGGAGGCGTTATGTGTCCGAGTTATAGAGCAACCAAAGACGAAAAAGACACTACAAGAGCAAGAGCCAATGCTTTACGAGAATTTTTAACAAATTCAGATAAAGAAAACAAATTCAATCATCAAGAGCTTAAAGAAGTATTTGATTTGTGTTTAAGTTGTAAAGCCTGCGCTAGTGAATGTCCGAGTAATGTAGATGTTGCCAGTTTAAAAGCGGAATTCCTTTATCAATATCATAAAAATAACAAACCAAACTTTAGAACGAAACTCTTTGCCAACAATAACAAATATGTAAAATTAGGAAGCCTTACTCCTACACTCACCAATTATTTGCTAAACCTTAAACTTACTAAAAAGGTATTAGGCATTGCTACGGAGAGAAACATTCCAAAAATCGCAAAAAAATCTTTTAATACCTTACTTCCAAAATTACAAATCAATACAAACAATACTTCAAAAAAAGTCTATCTTTTTATAGATGAATTCACCAATATTTACGATACACAAATAGGAATAGACACCTACAAACTACTCACAAAATTAGGCTACACTATTTTAACAACCAAACATTACGAAAGTGGTAGAGCCTATATTTCAAAAGGTTTTTTAGCCGAAGCAAAACAACTCGCCAATAAAAATATTGCAGCTTTTAAAGATTTAATCACTTCTAAAATTCCGTTAATTGGTATAGAACCATCTGCTATTTTAACCTTTAGAGATGAATATTTACGCTTAAGCGATGATTTAGAAAGTGCCAAAAAAATAGCCAAAAACACCTTTACCATAGAAGAGTTTATCAGTAAGGAGATTTTAAAAGGACATATTCAATCCAATCAATTTACCAAAGAAGAAAAAAAGGTGAAAATCCATACGCATTGTCATCAAAAATCACTTTCAAGTATAGATGCCACTTTTAATATGCTCAACCTTCCAAAAAATTATTCCGTTACTTTATATAATACAGGTTGTTGCGGAATGGCAGGTTCTTTTGGTTACGAAAAAGAGCATTATAATATTAGCATGCAAAT
>CAZYKN010000133.1:3265-6072 GCA_964648135.1 uncultured Flavobacteriaceae bacterium | reverse complement strand
AGAAATAGAACGAAAATTTTTAGTTAAAGGTGATTTTATGCCTTTTGTTTCAGAAAAACACGAAATAAAACAAGGTTTTTTATCATCTGTTCCAGAACGAACTGTACGAGTGCGTATTAAAGATAAAAAAGGTTATTTAACTATTAAAGGAATTGGTAATAAATCAGGAACAACAAGATATGAATTTGAAAAAGAAATTCCCTATACAGATGCACAAGATTTATTAAACATTTGCGAAGATGGAATCATAGAAAAAATACGCTATATTGTACCAACAAATAGCAACTTATTTTTTGAAGTAGATGTGTTTTATGGAGCGAATAAAGGCTTGATCATTGCAGAAATAGAATTACCATCAGAAGAAACAAAATTTGAAAAACCTAATTGGTTAGGGAAAGAAGTTACAGGTGATGTAAGGTACTTTAATTCAAATTTAAAAAATAAGCCTTTAAATAGCTAAAATTATCTTAAAAATTTGAAGGTTGAATGATTAGGTGTATTTATTATCGTAAATTTGTTTTATGAAGGAAAAGTGGTATTTAGAGTGTGTAAATCTATTTAAAATTATTTGTCCTCATCAATATAAGGATTATAAAAACACACATGAATTTAATAAATATAAGAAAAAAGATTATATCTATTTTGATGATGATGCCTCACAAACACTTTATTTAATAAATTCTGGAAAAGTAAAATTAGGCTATCATACAAACGAAGGAAAAGAGGTAATAAAAGCTATTCTAAGTAAAGGAGAAGTTTTTGGAGAAAAAGCCTTTTTAGGGGAAATAAAGCGAACGGAATTTGCACAATCGTTAGATAATAATACTGAAATTTGCCCAATTCCAATAACAACATTACAAAATATGATGAAAAATAACACTTCTTTTTCATTGAGTTTTTATAAGTTTATTGGTTTCAAAATTAAAAAATTGGAAAGAAGGTTAGAAATTTTGTTGTTTAAAGATGTTCGTGAAAGAACCATTGAATTTATAAAAGAATTAAGAAATGAATTTGGAACAACGTTAGTTACAGGAGATATTTTAATTAAGCATCCATATTCTCAAAAAGAAATAGCTTGTTTAATTGGTGCATCAAGACCATCACTAAATATAGTTTTAAATAATTTACGAGAGGAAAATATTTTATCGTTTAACGGTAAAGAAATTATTTTAAATAAAAATGCATTCTTGTTAGAAAGCTAACATTTTATAAAGAGAACTTGACATAAATTTGCGGTATTATAAACTTAAACAATAATATCATGAAAAGTATTTTAAAATTAATTGCAATTAGTATCACACTATCTTTATTTCTATTCTCTTGTAATAAGGATGATGTTGTAAATGGACCTTCAACAAAAGAATTAACATTAAATCTCTCAGGTTTAGATCAATTAGGAGCAGATTTTGTTTATGAAGGATGGATAATTGTTAACGGATCACCAGTAAGCACAGGTACATTTACTGATGTGAATTTTCCTCAATCTTTTACTGTAGATAGTGATAAGTTAGATAACGCTTCAAAATTTGTATTATCTATAGAACCAGCAACTGATACAGATCCTGCTCCTTCAAATACAAAAATTTTAGTTGGAGATTTTTCAGGTAATTCTGCAACAATGACTACTGGAATAGTTGGGGATTTCTCTAACGCTATGGGAAAATACATTTTAGCAACACCAACTGATGGTGCAAATACAAATGAAAATAGCGGAATTTGGTTTTTAGACCCAACAAGCGGTACTCCAATGGCAGGATTAACATTGCCAACATTATCGGCTGGATGGATTTATGAAGGTTGGGTTGTTGTTGATGGTAAACCCGTTTCAACAGGAACTTTTACAAATGTAAGTGCAACAGACAATGCAGCAACTTTTAGCGGTGCTATGCCTTTACCAATGCCAAATGGAACAGATGGTTTTTTCCCTGGAGAGGACTTTTTAATGGCTGCACCTTCAGGATTAACTTTTCCAACAGATTTATCAGGTGGTAAAGCAGTAATATCTATAGAACCTATGCCAGATAATAGCGCAATGCCTTTTACCTTGAAACCATTAGTAGGCATGATTCCTGCGGATGCAACAGATCATACATTATATACAATGGGACAAAATCTTGGTAGTTTTCCAAGTGGAAATGTTACAAGGTAAGTAATAATTAAAAAATAATAGTAATTTTGTAAAGCGTTATGTATTATTTCATAACGCTTTTTTTAAGTATCTATAAAAATAATGATATTGCAAGAAAATTATTAAAGCGAATATTTCACTTTCTGAATTAACTAATAATAATGAACAATGAAAAAAATAAAAATAATCACCGTATTACTAATTTCCCTAAGCATCTTTGGATTTAGTCAAAATGAATGTAATGTAAATTCTGATGGAATTGCAGTTAAAGGTTATGATGTTGTTTCTTATTTTAAAGGTAAAGCTAAAAAAGGAAAACCAGAATATATGTTTAATTATAAAAAAGTGAAATATCTCTTTTCTTGTGCTTCCAATTTAAAAATGTTTAAAGAAAATCCTAAAAAATATTTACCTCAATACGGAGGATGGTGTGCTTATGCTATGGGAACAAGTGGAAAAAAAGTAAATATGGACCCTAAAACTTTTGAAATAAGAGATGGTAAACTGTATTTATTTTATAAAAGCTTTTTTAACAATACCTATACAAGTTGGTTAAAAGAAAACCCAATAATATTAAAGAATACAGCCGATAAAAATTGGGATAAAATTCAACAGAAGTCATTGTGATAAAGTTTTTCTACTCAATTTGTAGTAGCGATTTTTTAATATGTACTTTTGT
>CAZYKN010000133.1:0-3165 GCA_964648135.1 uncultured Flavobacteriaceae bacterium | reverse complement strand
TGATAAAGTTTTTCTACTCAATTTGTAGTAGCGATTTTTTAATATGTACTTTTGTGCATCAATTTGTGCATTTAGAGAAACAAAGTTTAAAATTTTACCCTTACAATTTTATAATTGATACGCTATTTTTTTGTACAAAGTAAAACGTTCAAAAATTAAATTAAAAAAAGTGTAATTTTTTTGAAAAAAGCACTACTAACTTACAAAAGACAACAAATAATGAATATCTCAAAAAAAATGATTCAAAATATTATATTTATCGCATTTATCATCTTTCTATTTACACCTTATGGTTCAAGTACAAGAGGAAAGCTTATTCAAGGTGTATCTTATATTAAATCGTTTATTATTCCATCCAAAGCAATTGCCATTAATAAGCGACAAAATATTTCTTCTTTAAATTTATCTTTAAGAGGAGTGGTAAACGCTTCAGATATTAATCTAAAAGACCAAAAAGGAAAAGTAATACTTCTCAATTATTGGGCAACTTGGTGTCCGCCTTGTAGAGGAGAAATGCCTTCACTCCAAAGTTTGTACAATGATTATAAAGATAAAATTGTTTTTGTATTTTTAACTCAAGACACAAAAATAAAAATTGATAAGTTTTATCAAGAGAATAATTACAATTTACCAACCTATCAAGCAATGAGTAATCCTTCACCAGAAATTAATACTAGAACACTTCCTACTACATTTGTAATTGATAAAAACGGAAAATTAGCCTTTAAAGAAACTGGCGCTTCCAATTGGAATAGTGGTTCGGTTCGCACAATGTTAGACACCTTATTAGCCGAATAAATCAGATTTTTAAATTAAAATAATCTTTTTTTTTAGAGAGTTATTAACCATTTTAAATTTGAAATGTTTTTTTTTAAATAAATACTGATTTTTATCAGAAATACGTTTTTAATTAAAGCTTTTTTCAATAATTAAATTATTGTTTTTCAGTGAATTAAACCGTAAAATATAAAACAATACGACTTCGCTTCAAAATTAAATCAAATATTACGAAAACGTTTTCAATGGATAAAAAAAAACAAGAAAAAACTTTTTTAATCTTAAAATGAATTATATTTGTAGCATAAAATAACACATTAAAACATTTTAAAAAATGGAAAATAAAATAAATGATTTCATGGATTATGTAAAAGCTCGTAATCCTCACGAACCTGAGTTCTTACAAGCAGTTCATGAAGTTGCAGAAGCAATTATTCCTTTTATTGAAAGTACACCTAAATATAAAGGTAAAAAATTATTAGAAAGAATGGTTGAGCCAGAAAGAACTTTAATGTTTAGAGTTCCTTGGGTTGATGATAAAGGAAACACACAAGTTAATAGAGGTTTTAGAATAGAATTTAATTCAGCTATTGGTCCTTACAAAGGAGGTTTACGTTTTCACCCATCAGTAAACTTATCTATTTTAAAATTCTTAGGATTTGAACAAGTTTTTAAAAACTCTTTAACTACTTTGCCAATGGGTGGAGGAAAAGGAGGATCTGACTTTGACCCTAAAGGAAAATCAGATTTAGAAGTGATGCGTTTTACACAAGCTTTTATGAGTGAATTATTCCGTCATATTGGTGCAAATACTGATGTTCCTGCTGGAGATATTGGTGTTGGTGGTCGTGAAATAGGTTTCTTATTTGGACAATATAAAAAATTACGTAATGAATTTGTTGGTGTTTTAACTGGTAAAGCAATGAGTTATGGAGGTTCTTTAATTCGTCCAGAAGCAACAGGTTACGGTGATGTTTATTTCTCTGAAATGATGTTAGGAACAAAAGGAGATTCATTAAAAGGTAAAATTGCAGTTATTTCTGGTTCTGGAAATGTAGCGCAATACGCTACTGAAAAAGCAACTCAATTAGGAGCAAAAGTAGTTACTTTATCAGATTCTTCTGGATATATTTATGATGCTGATGGTATTGATGCAGATAAATTAGCTTTTGTTTTAGAATTGAAAAATGTAAAACGTGGAAGAATTAGCGAATATGTAGAAAAATATCCAAATGCAAAATTCTTTAAAGGTGAAAAACCATGGTCTGTAAAATGTGATGTTGCTTATCCTTGTGCTACTCAAAATGAGTTAAACGAAGAAGCTGCAAAAACATTAGTTGCAAACGGAGTAATGTGTGTTGCAGAAGGAGCTAATATGCCAAGTACACCAGAAGCAATTGCAGTTTTTCATAAAGCAAAAATATTATTCTCACCAGGAAAAGCTTCTAATGCAGGAGGTGTTGCAACTAGTGGCTTAGAAATGAGCCAAAACTCGTTACGTTACAACTGGACAAGAGAAGAAGTTGATGCTAAATTAAAACAAATAATGAGTGATATTCACGACTCTTGTGTAAAATACGGAACGACTAAAGATGGTTATGTAGATTACGTTCAAGGAGCAAATATTGCAGGTTTTGTTAAAATAGCTGATGCAATGTTAGATCAAGGAGTGGTTTAATCCTCTTTCTTAAATATAAATTTAAACCTCAAAAGTTGATGACTTTTGAGGTTTTTTATTTACCTTTGGAATACAATTAAAAATCGATAAAATTAAAATATTATGACAAAAATAACATTAAAAGGAAATCCAATTAAAACCATTGGAAAATTACCTAAAGTAGGAAAAAAAGCAAAAAAATTCACCATGATTGGGAATGATTTGTCTAAAGTTAAACTAAAAGATTTTAAAGGGCAACGAGTGGTTTTAAATATCTTTCCAAGTTTAGATACTGGCACTTGTGCAGCATCTGTAAGAGAATTTAACAAAAGAGCAGCAGATTTAGAAAACACTAAAGTATTGTGTATTTCTAGAGATTTACCATTTGCACAAGCACGTTTTTGTGGTGCAGAAGGTATTGAAAATGCCATAACCATTTCTGATTTCAATAAAGGAAAATTCGGTAAAAAATACGGTTTAACCATTAAAACAGGTCCTTTGAAAAACTTATTTTCAAGAGCAATTGTTGTTTTAGATGAAGAACATAAAGTAATTTATACAGAACAAGTTCCAGAAATTGTTGATGAACCTAATTATGATAAAGCTTTAGAAACTTTAAAATAATATTTACTTCACACCGTGGATTTTTTTAGCCACGGTGTGAGTATTTAATATGAGTTCATGATAAATTCATGAACAGTATAAGAATTTTATTGAACAATAATTTTTTG
>CAZYKN010000132.1:2076-6100 GCA_964648135.1 uncultured Flavobacteriaceae bacterium | reverse complement strand
AATAAATACGGAATTGGTTTTTGGAAACCAGGAGCAGGAATCATACATCAAGTGGTTTTAGAAAATTATGCTTTTCCCGGAGGAATGATGATTGGTACAGATAGTCATACCGTAAATGCTGGAGGATTAGGAATGGTTGCTATTGGTGTTGGAGGAGCAGATGCTGTTGATGTTATGGCAGGAATGGCATGGGAATTAAAATTTCCTAAATTAATTGGTGTTAAATTAACAGGTAAATTATCTGGTTGGACTGCTGCAAAAGATGTTATTTTAACCGTTGCAGGTATTCTAACTGCCAAAGGAGGAACAGATTGTATTATTGAATACTTTGGAGAAGGTGCAAAATCACTTTCAGCTACAGGTAAAGGAACTATTTGTAATATGGGAGCAGAAGTTGGAGCAACAACCTCTACTTTTGGTTATGACGAATCTATAGAGCGTTATTTAAGAGCTACCAATAGAGCTGATGTTGCCGATGCTGCCAATAAAATTAAAGATTATTTAACTGGTGATGACGAAGTATATGCAAATCCAGAACACTATTTTGACCAAGTGATTGAAATTAATTTAGACACTTTAAAACCTCACCTTAACGGACCTTTTACTCCAGATTTAGCAACAGTAGTTGGTAAAGAAATGACTGAAAAAGCAACTAAAAACGGATGGCCATTAAACGTAGAATGGGGATTAATAGGTTCTTGTACCAATTCCTCTTACGAAGATTTATCTAGAGCAGCATCTGTTGCCAAACAAGCAGTTGATAAAGGCTTAGTTGCTAAAGCAGAATTTGGTATTAATCCAGGTTCTGAGCAAGTAAGATATACCGCAGAACGTGATGGTTTATTGCAAATATTTGAAGATTTAGACGCTAAAATTTTCACGAATGCTTGTGGACCATGTATTGGTCAATGGGCAAGAGAAGGTGCCGAAGGGCAACCAAAAAATACCATTGTACATTCATTTAATAGAAACTTTTCTAAACGTGCCGATGGCAATCCAAATACACACGCTTTTGTAGCATCGCCATCTATGGTTGCTGCAGTTGCCATTTCTGGTAAATTAGATTTTAATCCGATGACTGATAAATTAATCAACAAAGAGGGTGAAGAAGTGATGTTAGAAGAACCAACAGGTTTTGAATTACCACCAAAAGGATTTGATGTTAAAGATCCAGGATTTGTTGCTCCAATTGAAGATGGAACTGGTGTTGAAGTAGTTGTTAGTCCAGAATCAAAAAGATTGCAATTATTATCTCCATTTGCACCAATTAAAGAAATAAAAGATGCTAAACTTTTAATTAAAGCCGAAGGAAAATGTACCACAGATCATATTTCTATGGCTGGTCCTTGGTTGAAATTTAGAGGTCATTTAGATAATATTTCTAATAATATGTTGATTGGAGCTGTAAATAAATTTAATGGAAAAACAAACTCCGTTAAGAATCAATTAACTGGTGAGTACGGAGCTGTACCAGATACTGCAAGAGCTTATAAAGCTGCTAAAATTCCATCTATAGTAGTTGGAGAACACAATTACGGTGAAGGCTCTTCAAGAGAACATGCTGCTATGGAACCACGTCATTTAGGAGTTGTTGCGGTTATTGTAAAATCCTTTGCTCGTATTCATGAAACCAACTTGAAAAAACAAGGAATGTTAGGACTGACTTTTGCAAATGAGGCAGATTATGATAAAATTCAAGAAGATGATACGTTTACATTTGTTGATTTAAACGATTTCTCTGAAGGAAAACCTTTAAGTATTGAAATAACACATAAAGACGGAAGCAAAGAAACTATTTTAGCAAATCATACTTATAATGAAGGACAAATTGCTTGGTTTAGAGAAGGTTCTGCTTTAAATTTAATTAAGAAAGAAAACGCTTAATTTATAGTCAATAAATATTTTAAAAAAGCGAGAAATCTATATAGATTTCTCGCTTTTTTTATCATCAATTTTAAATTAAAAACTTATCCCAAAAAAACCTGTTTTTTAGTCTAATAAATCCTTTTTATATTATCGAATCAACTTTTTATATTTAATTCGCTTAGGGATTAAATCACCTCCAAGACGTTTCTTTTTATTTTCTTCATACTCAGTAAATGAGCCTTCAAAATAATAGACTTTACTATCGCCTTCAAAAGCTAAAATATGTGTACACACTCTATCTAAAAACCATCTATCATGCGAAATAATTACAGAGCAACCTGCAAAATTTTCTAGTCCTTCTTCCAAGGCTCTTAACGTATTTACATCTAGATCATTGGTTGGCTCATCGAGTAATAAAACATTTCCTTCTTCACGTAAAGTCATGGCTAAGTGCAAACGATTTCGTTCACCACCAGACAACATAGCAACTTTTTTATTTTGCTCTGCGCCAGAAAAATTAAATCTACTTAGATAAGCTCTAGAATTAACCATTCTTCCACCCATCATTATTTGTTCTTGACTATCTGCAAAGTTTTCCCATATTGTTTTATTAGGGTCAATATTTGAATGCCTTTGATCTACATAGGCAATCTTAGCAGTATCGCCTACTTTAAATGCTCCTTTATCAGGTTGTTCTTCACCCATAATCATCTTAAAAATCGTGGTTTTACCTGCTCCATTTGGACCAATAATACCAACTATTCCATTAGGTGGAAGAGAAAAGTTTAAATCATCATATAATAATTTATCTCCAAATGCTTTAGAAACACCAACTGCATCAATTACATTCGTTCCCAATCTTGGACCATTTGGAATATAAATTTCTAATTTAGCATCTACTTGTTTTTGATCTTGGTTTAACAGTTTTTCATAACTTGCCAAACGAGCTTTAGATTTAGATTGTCGTCCTTTTGCTCCTTGTCGAACCCATTCCAACTCACGTTGTAAGGTTTTTTGACGTTTAGAGGCTTGCTTTTCTTCTTTTGCCATTCTATCGGATTTTTGTTCTAACCAAGAAGAGTAATTCCCTTTCCAAGGAATACCTTCTCCTCTATCAAGTTCTAAAATCCATCCTGCAACATTATCTAAGAAATATCTATCGTGCGTTACTGCAATTACAGTTCCTTTATATTCAGATAAATGATGCTCTAGCCAATGCACAGATTCAGCATCTAAATGATTGGTTGGCTCATCTAATAATAAAATATCTGGTTGTTGCAATAAAAGTCTGCATAAAGCGACTCTTCTACGTTCTCCTCCAGATAAATTTTTGATTGGTGTATCACCTTCTGGAGTACGCAACGCATCCATTGCAATTTCTAACTTTGTATCTAATTCCCAAGCTCCTAAAGCATCTATTTTATCTTGAAGAACTGCTTGTTGGTTCATGAGTTTTTCCATTTTATCAGCATCGGAATAAACTTCTTCTAAACCAAACATATCGTTGATTTTATTGTACTCATCTAAAACAGCAACTGTTTCTGCAACACCTTCTTTTACAATATCTATAACGGTTTTTGTTTCGTCTAATTCTGGTTCTTGAGATAAGTATCCAACGGTATAACCTGGAGCAAATACCACATCACCTTGATAATTTTGCTCAATACCTGCAATAATTTTTAGTAAGGTTGATTTACCTGAACCGTTTAAACCTAAAATCCCAATTTTAGCTCCATAAAAGAAACTTAAATAGATGTTTTTTAATACTTGCTTGTTTCCTCCATCATAGCTTTTACTCAAAGCTGACATAGAGAAGATTACTTTTTTATCGTCTGCCATTTTAAAATTTTATTAGATTGCGAATATAAAAAAAACCACGCTCAAAAGAACGTGATTTTCAACAATTATGGTAAATAATTATTTTTCCGTTTATTTATATTTGTTTTTCAATTCTTTTCCCAAATCAATTAATAAGAGTTTCATTGCTTGATGAGTGTTTAAAACATGCACTTTTTCTTCAATCAATGTATTGGATTTAATCTTTTTTTGTAAACCCAACTTTAAAAAAGCATCAAACTGATTTACATCTTCTAAATATTTTCTTGCTTCGCTCATAATTAATCAATATTTGTTAATAACACTATAAAAGTAGTAAAAG
>CAZYKN010000132.1:0-1976 GCA_964648135.1 uncultured Flavobacteriaceae bacterium | reverse complement strand
ATTTAGTATAAGACTTTATGACTTCCTTTTTAATTTCTAAAGAATTGATTTTAGATTTATCCATTTTTTTATAGTCTTCTTCAGACATTTCTTTTCCGTTTACAATATAAGTAGCTTTCGTTTTTTCTTGATAATTATAATCTTTTGGATTTAATTCGTTTTTATCTTGATTATTTTTATTGGAAAAAAACATACTAAAAGCATCATTCTTTTCATCGTTAAAATCTATATTAAAATTGTTAAAGAGTTTGCTTTGTTCTTCCATCATTTTTCTCAAAGCTTCCATAGATTGAGAATGATTTTTAAACATTGCTTGGCTTTGCTGCATCATTCTTGCAATTTCATCATTTGGATTGGTTGCTTCATCATTTTCATTAGTTGAATATTGATTTGCTCCAAATACCTGAATTCCTTTATTGTGAATACTTACAAAATCTCCTTCAATATCAATATAAATAGAATCAATTCCCAAATTACTATTTGCACTATAACTAGATGTAGCACCATTTTTTGTGACATTAATTTTGATAGCGGTAATTTCATTGTTTTCGTTTCTAGTAATATCTTTAAATGCTACTACAATACCTTGTTCTCTTAAAGATTTCATGATTTTACTAAACTCTTCATCACTTGTATCTTTATCTATTACAATGTTGATTTTATCGTTTAATATTGCCTTTTTAGAAAGCTCTTTAGTTGATTTTTTAATGGTATTTGCAATGGTATTCACAGTAAAGAGTAAGAGCACTATTGCTGGAATGATATAAAAATATTTTACGTTGTTTTTAAATAGTTTTTTCATGTCTATTCGGTTTTAAATGTTATACTTCTATTATTTGATAACAAATTTACAACCTAACGGACGGCATTGTCAATAGCCTTTTTAATTATTAACACTTTTTTAATATGATTTGCTCTAAAATGTTAAAAAAAGCTGTTTTTCTTAAGATAGTTATGCAACTAAATTCAAATGTTTCTGTTTTAACTCATTTACTAAGGCTTTTAATTGTTTCTTTAATCCTTGCAGTGAAGATATGTTATTATTATTTTCTTTTTTACTTTTATTTTTATTTGGGAATAACATTCTATCCATTTGTTCTTCTATTTCTTTTAATGGATTTTTAAAATCATTATCGTTCATAAACAGTTGTTTTATAATTACTCTGCAAATTAAAGAATGATTACCATCATTATTACAAGGTATATTCCTCAAATGTAATCAGGAGTTTTCCCCTTTTTTTAATACATCAAATTAATTTAAAAATGTTACCTTTATCATTAAACGATTCATAAATGTTTTTCCCTAATTTTTATTACTTTTGTAGAACTAAAAAACACTAAATGGATATAAAATTCAATAAAAATGAAGATTTTAATAAATTAAAAGTTTCTGAGTTAAAGAAACGTTTATTAAAAGTATATAAAGGTGGTGGAGAAGAACGTATTGAAAAGCATCATGCTAAAAATAAATTAACAGCTCGTGAACGCATTGATTATTTATTAGATAAAGACAATGCTATTGAAATTGCTGCTTTTGCAGGTGAAGATATGTATCAAGAACATGGCGGTTGTCCGTCTGGAGGCGTAGTTGTTAAAATTGGATATATCTCAGGCAGACAATGTATTGTAGTTGCAAATGATGCTACCGTAAAAGCTGGAGCGTGGTTTCCTATTACAGGAAAAAAGAATTTAAGAGCGCAAGAAATTGCCATGGAAAACCGCTTACCAATTATTTATTTGGTAGATAGCGCAGGAGTATATTTACCATTACAAGATGAAATTTTTCCCGATAAAGAGCATTTTGGACGAATTTTTAGAAATAACGCCATAATGAGCAGTATG
Source organism: uncultured Flavobacteriaceae bacterium (assembly GCA_964648135.1). Classification (GTDB taxonomy): domain Bacteria; phylum Bacteroidota; class Bacteroidia; order Flavobacteriales; family Flavobacteriaceae; genus S010-17. The sequence goes on along the minus strand of CAZYKN010000132.1, from coordinate 134 downwards.
GGAATTGTACAAATTTCGGCGGTTATGGGTTCGTGTGTTGCTGGTGGTGCATACTTGCCCATAATGAGCGATGAAGCAATTATGGTAGATAAAACTTCAAGTATTTTCTTAGCAGGAAGTTATTTAGTAAAAGC
>CAZYKN010000131.1:0-6126 GCA_964648135.1 uncultured Flavobacteriaceae bacterium | reverse complement strand
CAAAACGGAACACATCAATTTATTGCAGGTCATGATACTGCAACAATGGGTGTGAATGGAGATATTTTAGGACCAACTTTAATTATGCACCAAGGCGATGATTTGAATATTCATGTTACCAATAATTTAGGACAGCAAACTACTTTACATTGGCATGGAATGCACGTAAATGCTTCAAATGATGGTGGACCTCACACTATTATTTATCCAGGTGCTACTTGGAATCCACAATTTACAGTAATGAATAAAGCATCAACCATGTGGTATCATTCGCATTTAGACGAATATACTGATGAGCATGTAAGCAAAGGAATTTCTGGGTTAATTATTATAAAAGACGATGAAGAAGCAGCTTTAAACTTGCCAAGAACTTATGGAGTAGATGATATTCCTATGGTCATTCAAACAAAACAATTAGATGCAAATTACCAAATTGTAAATCATACCAATCACGATGATTTAATAATGGTGAATGCTACAATAGATCCAGAAGTTGATGTTCCTGCGCAAGTAGTGAGATTACGTTTGTTAAACGGTACTACGCAACGTGTATTGAAGTATGGTTTGTCTAACAATCAAACTTTTAATTTAATAGCAACTGATGGTGGTTTATTAGAAACGCCATTACCACTAACACGATTGAGAGTTGGTCCAGCTGAACGAACAGAAATTTTAGTTGATTTAGCAGGAATGGAAGGACAATCTATCTATTTAATGAGTTACGCTTCTGAATTGCCAAATGGATTTTTTGGAGCAACTTATCCAGGAATGGGACAAGGTTTACAATTAAATAATTATGCAGGAAATGCTTTAAATGGAGCAAATTTTAATATCATTAAATTGAATATAGTAGCACAAACAGCAAACCCTGTTACTACAATTCCAACAAGTTTAACCACTTTAACACCTTATTTAGAAGCTGATGCTGATGCAACAAGAACATTTACATTACAATCTCCAACAGGAGGACCGCAACAATTAAACGGTGATTTTACAATTAATGGAGTAAGTATGGATATGAATACTATAAATGTTACTATTCCTTTAAATAATACCGAAATTTGGGAAATAACCAACCAATCACCAATCAATCATCCTATTCATATTCACGATATTCAGTTTTATATTTTAGATATGGGAGGAAATCCTCCACCACCAGAAGCGCAAGGTTTAAAAGATACTTATTTAGTACCTCCAGGAACAACTATGCGTATTATTACAAAATTTGAAGACTTTGCCGATGATACCATTCCGTTTATGTACCATTGCCACATGCTTAACCATGAAGATGGAGGAATGATGGGGCAATTTGTAGTTGTAGATCCAAATGCTTCAACAAACGATTTAGATTTTGAAAATGGATTTGCTTTATACCCAAATCCATCAAACAGTATCTATATGACAGCACAGCTTAAAAACACATCAGATAAAATTACAGCCTATGCCATTATTGATACAACAGGAAGAATTGTACGCTACGATAAAATACATAAAAACGAAATAAATACCATGTATTCTTTTCCAATATTTGAATTAGCATCAGGTGTTTATACCTTTAAAGTATTTACTGAGAAAAATATTTATACTAAAAAGTTTGTAAAGAAATAATCTTTAGGATAAATGTAAATTTTACTTGTCATTCTCGTATTCACAGGAATGACAAGTAAAATAATTTTTAGACAATTAGAAGTAATAATAAGTTTTTCTGTTTTTTAACCAATTATTAACAATTTATTTAATAGATTTATATATATTTGTCAAATAATGAAAAAAATTATTCACAAAATAGCATCATTTACTTTAGCACTTATCGTGTTGTTTTCATCGTTTTCTTTTACGGTGAACCAGCATATTTGCGGTGGAGAAGTAGCAAGCACGACCTTCTTTATAGATGCTGATGATTGTGGAATGAGTATGGATAAATGTGAAAATAAATTATCTAATAAACAAACTTCTTTAGATAAAGAACCTTGTTGTAAAGATGTTTCTACGGTTATTCAAGGAAACCAAAATAATCAACAAGCACAACAATTTAATTTAGAAATTCCTTCCATAGAATTTGTGGCTACTTTTGTTTATACTTATGTAGCTAAATTTCAAGAAACAACTTCTGTTTTTTCTTTTGTAAATTATAAATCACCTCTGGTTTATAAAAACATACAAACCCTTTTTCAAGTATTTCGTATTTGATTTTTTGTAAATAATTTTATTAACAAACTCCATTATTCTAAACTTGTTTCAGAATATGTTGATGACTAGTTAGTTTTTTAAATAATATTTCTAAACTTGTTTCATAATCTGTTAATAATAATTCATCTTTTTTTAAATGTTTCTTTATAAAAGCAAACATCTTAAACGTATAACTTTTACATTAATTAGAATATTCTGAAATAAATTCAGAAGAACATAAAAATCAAATTAACATGCTCAATAAAAGCATCAAATACCTTATAGAAAACAAATTAATAACTGTTTTACTGTTAGTCCTATTTTTAGGTTTAGGATTAGTAACCGCACCTTTTGATTGGAATTTAGGAAATTTACCTAGAAATCCTGTTGCCGTTGATGCCATTCCTGATATTGGCGAAAATCAACAAATAGTCTTTACCAAATGGGCAGGACGATCACCTCAAGATATTGAAGATCAGATTACTTATCCGTTAACAACTTCTTTGCTAGGAATTCCTGGTGTAAAAACCATTCGTAGTTCTTCTGCCTTCGGATTTTCTTCTATTTATATTATTTTAGAAGAAGATGTGGAGTTTTATTGGAGCAGAAGCAGAATTTTAGAAAAATTAAATTCCTTGCCAAAAGGATTATTGCCCGAAGGAGTACAACCCAGTTTAGGACCAGATGCCACAGGTTTAGGGCAAATATATTGGTACACTTTAGAAGGAAGAGATCAAGACGGTAATGTTACTGGTGGTTGGGATTTAAACGAGTTGCGTTCCATTCAAGATTACTATGTAAAATACGCTTTATCCTCAGCAAGTGGTGTTTCAGAAGTTGCCAGTATTGGTGGTTTTGTGCAAGAATATCAAGTAGATATAAATCCTGATATTTTAAAAGAGTACAATATTAGTTTAGCACAAGTAGTTAATGCTGTTCGAAAGTCAAATAAAGATATTGGTGCAAAAACCATAGAAATTAACCAAGCAGAATATTTGGTACGTGGTTTAGGTTATATTAAATCGGTTAAAGATTTGGAAGAAGCCGTTGTTACTTCAAACAATTTAACACCTATTTTAATAAAAGATGTTGCTAAAGTTTATTTAGGACCTGCACAAAGACGTGGTATTTTAGATAAAGAAGGTGCTGAAGTGGTTGGTGGAGTTGTAGTTGCTCGTTATGGTGCAAACCCAATGGAAGTCATCGGTAAAGTAAAAGACAAAATTAAAGAAATTAGTACAGGTTTACCAAGTAAAATTTTAAAAGATGGTCGTACTTCTCAATTAACAATCGTTCCTTTTTATGACAGAACAGAACTCATACACGAAACCTTAAACACATTAGACGAAGCCTTAACCTTAGAAATTTTAATTACTATTTTAGTGATATTATTGATGGTTTTTAACTTAAAAGTATCGGCATTAATATCCAGTTTATTACCAGTTGCTGTTTTAATGGTTTTTATAGGCATGAAATTCTTTGGTGTAGATGCAAATATTGTCGCTTTATCAGGAATTGCAATTGCCATTGGAACTATGGTTGATGTTGGTGTTATTCTAACAGAAAATATTATTCGGCATATTGATGAGAATGAAAAAAATGAAAAATTAATAATGAAAAGTGAAAAATGGGAGGATGGAAATAAAGAGAATGAAAAATTAAAAGTGAAAAATGAAAAATTGGATGCATATAATTCAAAATTTAACATTCAAAATTCAAAATTATCCATCAATCAAATCGTCTATAATGCAACCGAAGAAGTTTCTGGAGCAATTCTTACGGCAGTAGCGACTACCATTATCAGTTTTATTCCTGTTTTTACAATGATTGGCTCGGAAGGAAAATTATTTAGACCTTTAGCTGCCACAAAAACTATGGCATTAACAGCTTCGGTGATTGTGGCGTTATTTTTAATTCCGCCTTTTGCTGCTTTCTTGTTTGGTTGGAAACCTCCTAAGAAAAAAATTAGTATTATTTTAAATAGTGTACTTGCTGTATTGGGTATTTACACAGTAATTAGTGGATATTATATTGGATTGCTTTTAGTTGCTTTTGCTATTTCAAGTTTGTTAAAAATATTTACTGTTATTAATGAGAAATATGCAAATTACATAAATGTAGTCATTTCAGCAGTTACTATTATAAGTATATTAACTAAATATTGGCGACCATTAGGAGTAGATTATTCCATTATTTCAAATTTAATTTTTGTAAGTATCGTAAGTTTAGGTTTATTAGGATTTTTTACCCTTTTTCAAAAGTATTATGTGCGATTGCTTACTTGGGCTTTAAACAACAAAATACTATTTTTAAGCTTTCCTGTTTTTATTGTTTTTATGGGATTTAGTATATGGTCAAATACAGGCAAAGAGTTTATGCCATCGCTCAATGAAGGTTCGTTTTTGTTGATGCCAACGTCTATGCCTCACGCAGGAATTGCCGAAAACAAACGTGTTTTACAACAATTAGATATGGCAGTTGCTAGTATTCCTGAAATTAGAACCGTAGTAGGAAAATCAGGTAGAGTTGAAAGTGCTTTAGATCCTGCTCCTTTATCTATGTATGAAAATGTAATCATCTACAAACCAGAATACAAAATAGATGAGAACGGAAAACGCTTAAAATTTAAAGTGAATGAAGAAGGACTTTTTGTTTTAAGACCAAAGACCAAAGACCAAAGACCAAAGACTATAAAAGTTGGTACAAAAATTCCTACAAAGGATTTAATTATAGATAAAGATGGCGAATACTACCGTAATTGGCGTCCAGAAATTAAAAACACCGATGACATTTGGAAAGAAATAGTAAAAGTAACCAAATTACCAGGTGTTACATCTGCACCTAAATTACAACCTATTGAAACACGATTAGTGATGTTGCAAACTGGTATGCGTGCTCCTATGGGAATTAAAGTAAAAGGACAAGATTTAAAACAAATTGAAGCTTTTGGTATTGAATTAGAAAAAATTCTAAAACAAGTAAAAGGAGTAAAAAAAGAAGCCGTTTTTGCTGATAGAATTGTAGGTAAACCTTACTTGTTAATAGATATTGACCGAACAAAAATTGCTCAATATGGTTTATCTGTGATTGATGTGCAATCCGTTTTAGAAGTCGCTGTTGGAGGTAAAATGCTCACGCAAACCGTTGAAGGAAGAGAGCGTTATGGTGTTCGTGTGCGTTATCCTAAAGAGTTGCGTAGCAGTCCAACGGATTTAGAAAATATTTTAGTACCTATCAAAAATGGAAGTCCTATTCCTTTAAAAGAATTGGTGAGTATTCGTTACGAACAAGGACCACAAATGATTAAGAGTGAAGACACTTTTTTAATTGGTTATGTATTGTTTGATAAAACCGAAGGTGAAGCCGAAGTAAGCGTTGTAGAAAGAGCCCAAGATGCTATAAATAGAATGATTGATCGTAAAGAATTGGTTGTTCCTAAAGGAATTACTTATCAGTTTACAGGAACGTATGAAAATCAGATACGTGCAGAAAAAACCTTATCAATCGTTGTGCCTTTGGCTTTGTTGGTTATCTTTTTAATTCTGTATTTTCAGTTTAAATCCGTTGCCACAAGTCTAATGGTTTTTAGTGGAATTTTAGTTGCTTTTGCAGGAGGATTTCTCATGATTGGTTTATACGATACTTCATGGTTTTTAAATATAGATTTCTTTGGTTTAAACTTACGAGAGGTATTTCAGATAAAAACCATTAATCTAAGTGTGGCTGTTTGGGTTGGATTTATTGCACTTTTTGGTATTGCAACCGATGATGGTGTAGTAATGGCAACTTATCTAACTCAAGTATTTGACAGAAAAAAACCACAAACAAAACAAGAAATTAGAGCCTCTGTTATTGAAGCAGGACAAAAAAGAATACGACCTTGTTTAATGACTACGGCAACGACTATTTTGGCTTTATTGCCTGTTTTAACAAGTACAGGTCGTGGTAGTGATATTA
>CAZYKN010000130.1:0-6140 GCA_964648135.1 uncultured Flavobacteriaceae bacterium | reverse complement strand
CTAAATAATTGATTTATACAAGAATTGTTCATAATTAATAACAATTTGTTTATTATTTAGCGTTAATGTATTAAAATTAGTAATCTTCACTCCAAATTTCCCAAGATTTTTCTGCTTGTAATTCCAACATTTCTAATCCGTTTTTAGTTTGAGAGCCTTTTAATGCTCCATTTTTAAGAAATATTGTCTGTGAAGGATTGTAAATTAAATCATATAATAAATGTTTTTTTGTTAGAAATTCATACGGAATAATAGGGCAGTTGTCTTCAAGTTTTCCTTTTGTGCCAAGTGGAGTAGTGTTGATAATGAGTGTAAATTCTTCCATTAATTTTGCATCTAAATTTTCATAAGAGATTTCACCTTCTAATGGATTTCTAGAAACGATTAAAAAATCAATATTTAATTTTTTTAAAGCATAGCTAACGGCTTTAGAAGCTCCGCCAGTTCCTAAAATTAAGGCTTTACTGTGGTGTTTTTTTAAGAGTGGTTTTAGAGAAGTTATGAAGCCATAAAAATCCGTATTATAACCTTTTAAATAGTGATTGTCTATTATTTTTACACAATTAACTGCGCCAATTTGTTGCGCATCTTCATCAATTTCATCTAAAAAGTTAAAAATAGCTTCTTTATACGGAATAGTAACGTTAAATCCTTTGAGCTGTTCTATATGATTGGCTAGAAAATCTAAAAAATCACCTATCGTTGCAACATCAATATTTTGGTACTTAAAAGGCAAGTTTTTACGTTTAAATTTTTCAGTAAAAAACTGTTTAGAGAAAGAGTATGAGATATTTTTACCTAGTAATCCGTACATTGGTTGTTGATGTGTTTGAATGTTGATTTATTTAAGTGTTAAATTGTTTATTTTATAAGAGCCAAATTCATATTATAAAACAGATTTATTTTCTCTACCATAATACTCCATAAAAACTAAAATTAAAAGCCCAATAGCAATAAAACCAATGGCATACCAAGTAGTTGTATCTGATAATTTTGGGATATAGCGTTGATAATTTACTAAAATTTTATTGCCCTCAACATCTGTTATAAATTGATTGTTTTGCATTTGAAAAATTTTTTCTTTCCAAGGCCAAACATTTCCTAATGAACCTGTAATAAAACCTAAAATAATAGCAGTTACAATACTGTGCCATCGTTTAATAATATATCCTAAAATATGCGATGTTGCAATTAAACCAAAGGTTGATCCAGCAGTAAAGCTTCCCAATACTTTTAAATATTTCATTCTTTTTACATCGTGAATAAAGTCGAAGTTTCCAGAAAAAACATCAGTCAATGTTTTTGATAAAACATTTACACTATCCACTAAAAGCAAAACGTAATTACCTAGTAAAATTAAAATAAATGAGCCTGATAATCCAGGTATAGTCATTCCAGAAACGCCAATAATTCCGCATAAAAAAACAAAACCTAAGTTAGTGTTCTCTTTAGCAGGAGGAAGTAAACTTATTCCAATACCTAAAGCAATTCCAACAATAAGTGCAATAAAATTTTTAGTATAGAATTTTTCACATCCTTTTGCAATATAATAAATTGAGCCTAGAATTAATCCAAAGAAAAAACTCCAAACAAAGAGTTCATAATTCCGTAATAAAAAATCTAATAATCTTGAAACGGTAAAATAACTAAAGAGACTTCCAGAAAATAGGATAACCAAAAATCGAGCATTAGTATATTGAAAAAAACTTTTAAATCTTCCGTGAATTAATAGCTTAATTGCATTAGAATTTATTCGTTTAAACGAAAAAATAAGTTCTTCATAAAAGCCTGTTACAAAAGCAACAATTCCACCAGAAACACCTGGAACTTTATTTGCTCCACCCATAGCCAAACCCTTTAAAAAAAGGCTTACAATATCTTTTATGCTATGTGTATTTAGTAATCTCATACTAGTTGTTCTACAATTTTAATACATTCTACTGCTTCTTTAACGTCATGAACACGTAAAATATTGGCACCATTTAATAAAGCAATAGTATTGGCAACTGTTGTGGCATTTTTCATTTTGCTTGGTTTAGAATCAAGAACTTTATACAACATAGATTTTCTTGAAATTCCTGCTAAAAGCGGATAATTCAAATCTATAAAATGATTGAATTCTTTTAAAATTTTATAATTATGTTGTATTGTTTTTCCAAATCCAAAACCAACATCTAAAATAATATCTTTTGCGCCAAGTTCATTAAGTTGCTCGGTTTTTTGAACAAAATACGTAATAATATCTAAGGTTACATCATCGTAATACGGATTGCTTTGCATGTTTTGTGGCGTTCCTTTCATGTGCATTAATACATACGGAACTTGGTTTTTAGCAACAACAGCAAACATATTTTTATCCATTGTTCCTCCAGAAATATCATTAATCATACAAGCTCCAGCATCAATACATTTCTGGGCAACTTTACTTCTAAAAGTATCTACTGAAATAAGAATATTTGGAAATTCTTTTACCAATAATTTAACCACAGGTAAAATGCGCTTAAGCTCTTCTTTTTCTGAAATATGTCTTGCATTTGGTCTAGAAGAATACGCTCCAACATCAATAAAAGTAGCACCTTCTTTAAGCATTTTTTTAGTCTGTTTTATAATTTCCTTATCGGAAGTGTATTTGCCACCATCAAAAAAAGAATCAGGAGTAACATTAAGTATTCCCATAACTTTGGGTTTATTCAAATTGATTGTTTTATGTTTACACGTAATTTTCATTTTAGGTTTGAAATTTTAAAATATGGATAATTATTTTGAAGCCACAGTATGAACTACTTTTCCTAATTTTGGAGCTTTATAGGCTTTCATTTGCTGTATTAAATCTTCAATAGTATCACTTACCAAAAGCATCTCTCTATTTGCTTGTTTTAAAAAGCCTTCTTTAACCATTACATCAAGTTGCTTGAGTGTAAAATCAAAAAAATGATGGGTATTTAATATTCCTACAGGTTTATTTTCAATGGCTAGTTGCCCAAGAGTTAAGGCTTCAAATAATTCATCTAATGTTCCAAAACCACCAGCTAAAGCAATGTAACCATCTACTAATTTACTGATTTTTACTTTTCGTTTGCTCATTTTTTTAGTTACAATCATTTTAGTAATTTCTTTATGAGCAACTTCTTCATGACGTAATAAACCAGGAATAACACCAATAACTTCTCCATTTTTTGCTAGCATTGTATCGGCAATTTTGCCCATCATGCCAATTTTTCCTCCTCCATAAACCAAACTGATGTTATTTTTAGCAAAATATTCACCAACTTTTACAGCTTCACTTGCATAAACACTATTAAAACCAATACTTGAACCACAAAAAACAGCTATTTTCTTCATTATCTTGTTTTATTAATAAATTTATGCGAAATTTACGCAAAATTTTTGAGTAGATATGTCAAAAACATCAAAACAATATAATAAAGTAGTAACTGTCTGTAAGTCATTGTTTGAGAAGAAAATGTCTGATTACGGAAGTGCTTGGAGAATCCTAAGATTACCCTCATTAACAGATCAAATATTCATTAAAGCACAACGAATTCGTCAAATTCAAGAATTAGAAGTGCAAAAAGTGGATGAAGGGGAAGTTTCTGAATTTATAGGAATTATAAATTATGCGGTTATGGCTTTAATTCAATTAGAATTAGGCGTAGCAAAAGAACCAGATTTAGATGTTATTAAAGCAGTAAAACTGTATGATAAACACATTAAAATCACTAAGGAATTAATGGAAAATAAAAATCACGATTACGGTGAAGCATGGAGAGAAATGCGTGTTTCGTCATTAACAGATTTAATTTTACAAAAATTACTAAGAGTAAAACAAATAGAAGATAACAAAGGAAAAACCTTGGTTTCTGAAGGAATTGATGCAAATTATCAAGATATGATAAACTATGCTATCTTTGCCTTAATATTAATTGAAGAAAAAACAAACTAAACAACTTAAAAAAATGAAATTTATCACACAATTATTTAGATTTATCATAGGAGTTTTATTTATTTTTTCTGGATATGTAAAACTCATTGATCCGTTAGGTTCTCAGTATAAATTTGTAGAGTATTTTGAGGTATTGCATCTGGATTTTTTAATTCCGTATGCCTTGCCATTTGCTATTTTTTTAATTATGCTTGAAACTATGTTAGGTGTGATGTTGTTAGTTGGTTTTAAATCTAAATTTACTACAAGAAGTTTATTTCTACTTATGTTGGTGTTTTTATTTTTAACTTTTTATTCTGCTTATACTGGTAAAGTAACTGACTGTGGTTGTTTTGGAGATGCTATTAAATTAACTGCTTGGCAGACGTTTTATAAAAATGTAGTCTTTATTATATTAATTCTTTGGTTGCTTAAAAATTATGATGATATTAGACCTGTCTATAGTAAAAAGTTATCTTTTGCACTCTCTTTATTGGCTTTATTAATATTTAGCTATATAGGTTACTATGTAATGCATCATTTACCATTAATTGATTTTAGACCTTATGCTGTTGGTAATAATATTCCATCACAAATGATTTATCCAGAAGGAGCTAAAGAAGATAAATTTAAAATGACTTTTATTTATAAGGTAAATGGTGAAGATAAAGAGTTTTCTGAAGATGAAAAGCCTTGGGAAATTAAAGGAGCTGAATATGTTGATAGAAAAACCGTGTTAGTAGAAAAAGGCTATGAACCACCAATACACGATTTTACGATGGAAAAAAACGGTCGTGATTTAACACCACAATTAATGAAACTTGAAAAGTTAATGTTAATTATTTCTTATAATCTTGAAAAGGCTGATGATAAAGGATTTGACAACATTGAATTGATAACTGATAAAGCATTAGATAATGGATATACAGTCTATTTATTAACAGCTTCTACCCAAGAAAAATTTAATGAAATTAAAAAAGCGCATCAATTAGATTTTGATATGCTTTTCTGCGATGAAACTACTTTGAAAACCATTATTCGTTCCAACCCAGGAATTGTTACTATCAATAACGGTACTATTGTTGGAAAATGGAGTTACAATGATTTTGAAGATGTGAAAATTAAAGAAGGAATGGGTAGAAAAGTAGGAGTGGACTTTGCACTTAAAGCTTCTTTGGATAGTATTTTTAAATTAGATCAAAAATATCGCTCTATAATTAATGCTAAGAGTCCTAAAGAACGAGAAATGTTAATGAAAAAATATCATATTTCAGAAGATTCTATAGGAACAGATTTTTGGGATAAACAAACTCAAATAGATTTATCAAGTATTGAATTTTTAGATAAAGTAATTAAAGATCATGGTTACCCTGGAAGATCTCTTGTAGGAGAAGTGTCTAAAGATGCAGCTGCGGAATTAATCATCCATTCTAATACCATTGATAAATATCTAGATGCAGTTAAAGCTGCTGCTGAAAGAAATGAATTGACTTATACAAAAGCTGCTGAAATGGAAGATATTAGCCTTGTAAATCAACAAAAAGAGCAATTGTACGGTACGCAAACTACAACATTAAATGGTCAAGATATTATTTGGCCAATTAAAGATTTTGAAACACTAAGGTACAGAAGAGAGAAAGCAGGATTTGATTTAACCATATATGAATATGCAAAAGAACTCTTTGGAAAAGATTATGTCTTTGAAAATCATTCTTTAAATGAAGTCTTAAACCAAAAAGATGAATAATTAGGTATGAAATTTTTACTTATTTTTTTAGGAGGAGGACTAGGCAGTGTATTACGTTATGTAATTACTAAATACCTTAATAATTTTGAATCGGTTATTCCTTTTGGTACTTTTGTAATCAATATTGTAGGAAGTTTAATTATTGGAATTGTTTTAGGACTTACCTATAAAAACAATGTGATTTCACAAAATCAGATTTTATTTTTTGCAGTTGGATTTTGTGGTGGTTTTACCACCTTTTCTACCTTCGCTTTTGAAAATAGTATCTTTATTGAACACGGAGATTATATTAATTTTGCATTATACACTTCTATCTCAATTTTTGTAGGGATTTTAGCTGTTTTTTTAGGAATGTTTATTGTGAAGTGATTTTAGCCACGAATTACACAGATTCTATGTTTCCTATGTTCCTATGTGTTAAAAAAAGCCACGAATTCCACAGATTAACACGAATTACTTGATGTAAAAATT
>CAZYKN010000129.1:0-6183 GCA_964648135.1 uncultured Flavobacteriaceae bacterium | reverse complement strand
AAGTATATATTTTGAATATTTTTAAATCTCAAAATGACACTTATTAATAGTACAAACATTCTTTTTTATAACGACAAAAATAGTAAACTATTTTATATTGTTGATAATGTTAATGACTTTCTGTACATCTTCTAAGGTATCTACAGGAATAGCATGGTGTTTAGTGATGGCAATTTTAATATTATTTCCGTTTTCAAGCCATCGCAATTGCTCTAATTTTTCGTTTTGCTCTAAAGGAGTTTCGCTCATATTGGCAAATTCATTTAATGCTTTTGGCGTAAATCCGTACATACCAACGTGTTTGTAATAGGTGTTGTTTTTTGACCAATTGTTAAAATCTTCATCACGAATAACAGGAATTACAGCTCTACTAAAATACAAGGCATTTTTGTTTTTATTAAAAACAACAAAAACACCTGAATTGAGTTCATTTTGATTTTGAGTAGGAATTACCAAAGTTGCCATTTTGGTAGTTTTATCTTCAAAACAAGAAATTAAACTATTAATTTGTGCAGGTTCTAACAAAGGTTCATCACCTTGAATATTAAGGACAACATCAAAATTTTTATTGCTTTCCTTTTTAAAAATAGTATAAGCTTCTAAGCATCTATTTGTGCCTGTAGTATGATTTTTTGAAGTCATGACTACTTTTCCACCAAAGGATTGCACTTCATCAAAAATACGTTGATCATCGGTTGCAACCACAACATGTGTTAGTGCTTTTTTTGCTTGTTCGTACACACGTCTAATCATGGTTTTTCCACAAATATCAACTAGAGGTTTTCCTTCTAGACGTGTTGAACCGTATCTTGCTGGTATTATTCCTAGTGTGGTCATAAATTTGCAACTTTTTCTTTTGTTAAATCAATAAATTCATAAGCTGCTTTTGGCACAAACAAATTTCCTTGAATAGCATTTATTTTCTCTAAAGTAGCTTTAATTGCAAATTCAGATTGATCTATTCCAATCCAATTTCTTTTATTTTCTTGTGCGGATTTTAATGTAGTCCCAGAACCACAAAAACAATCTAAAACAATACTATTTTCATTAGAAGATGTCCTTATAATTAAATCTAATAATCCCTGATTTTTTTCTGTTGGATAAGTAGGATATTGAGGATCTTTAAATTCCCATATATCTTGAACTCTTTTACCTTCTCGCTCATCTGCAAAAATAATTTTTCTTGGATTACCATTAGAAGACCATTCAATTAAACCTTGCTCATCCCATTTTTCTAGGACTTCAATAGAACTCCTCCAATGTCTGCCTTTAGGTGGTTTTATCCCTTTAAAAGGTTTACTAGAATCACCATTAATTGTTTCTCCAGGAGCATGGATAGGAACAGTTGTGTATCTTCTACCATCTTTGCTTTTTTTTGCAAAGAGTTTTTCAAGGTCTTTTTGTGTATATTTTTCTTTAGGTTCGTGCCATATTGGTTTATTAGCTTTACTATAAAAAAGAATTAAATCTTTAATATTACCATAGCCTGTTCTTTTAAAATTTTTAGGATTACATTTAATTCTAGTAATATCATTTCTAAAATTATGAATACCAAAAACCTCATCCATCATAACTTTAACATAATGACCAATTTTATAATCAATATGTAAATATATAGAGCCTTTATCTGATAATAATTCTTTTAAAAGCAACAAACGCTCTCTTAAAAATTCAATAAATTCACTCCCTTTTAACTTATCTGAATAGGCAACTTTACCATTTTTAGAATTACTTATTGTAGTAGCTCTACCATCTGTAATAGTAAAACTTCCACCTGTTGCAAACGGAGGATCAATGTAAATTAAATCTATTTTACCTTTTAAATTTCTGGTGTGAATAAGGTAATTTAACCCTTTTATATTGTCGCTATTAATAAGTAAATTTTGCATAATTTAAAGCTGATATAAAAATTCTCGTAAGACCAAAGCACTCATAATATCATAATCTTTATATTTTTCTGTAATGGCTTTGTGCATTTTATTTTTACCTTTTATATATAAAACTCCATCAAGAATTGCTATTTTAATTGCTTTTACTCCTTTTGATTCAATCGTATTAATTGCATCACTAAATTGAGCATTCTGATGACCTCCAAAGTCAGTTAAAAATTTAGCTTCACCAATAACATATTTTCCATTAAATCTAGCTATAAAATCTAATCCTTTATCATGATTATAATTCAAATATTCCTTTGCAAAAGTTTTCAATATATTATCTCCTCCATCTAAAATCGCATCATCATTATTAGCAATAAACGTTTCTAAATCAACAGGAACAATTCCTAAAGGCTTCTTTTTTAACCATTCACGAAACCTATTACCCATTTGCCGATTGGTTTCTTTTGGCTCACTACACCTTTCAAAAATTTTATCAATTCCCATTTCATATAATCGTCCACTAATTCGATTAATAGTTTTAGGATTTCGTCCAATAGAGGCTTTATCTCGCTTTAAATACGCTATATAACTATCTTTTATAGGAAACAAATCAAGTTTTAAAAGCTCTTTAACCAAATTGGTATTATTTTTCTTTTTATATTCTTTTTCAACCTCTTTCCAAATATCCATATTCAAATCTCTAATTCCATCTGGAATTGTTGGATAGACCTTAAATAAATCATCAAGATATGATCTTTGATTTGCGTATGCTATACTTAATTTTATCCAATGATTCATGAATTATTTTTGAAGTTATAATAATTGTAAAGATACTCTTTTTTTAACAATACGTATTTACACCTTCTTAGCATCTTTCACCTTCTGTTTAAGCAAAGCAATATCAATAACTTCACTCATACTAGTTACATAATGAAATTTAAGTCCTTTGATGTATTTTTGATTAATTTCATCAATATCTTTTTTATTTTCTTTACACAAGATGATTTCTTTAATATTTGCACGTTTTGCTGCTAAAATCTTTTCTTTTAATCCACCAACAGGCAATACTTTTCCTCTTAAAGTAATTTCGCCAGTCATTGCCAATTTTGACTTCACTTTACGCTGTGTATAACTTGAAACAATTGACGTAAGCATCGCAATACCAGCACTTGGTCCATCTTTTGGTGTTGCGCCTTCTGGAATATGAATATGTACTTTATGAGATTCTAAGGTTTTTTGTTTGATACCAAAATCTTTGTAATTGGCTTGAATATATTCCATAGCAATGGTTGCCGATTCTTTCATCACTTTACCCATATTTCCTGTTAAAGACAAACCTTTTCCTTTAGATAAAACCGATTCAATAAACAGAATATCACCTCCAACTTGCGTCCACGCCAAACCTGTAACTACTCCAGCAGTTTCATTATTTTCGTATTTATCACGTTCCATTCTGGCAATTCCTAGAATATCGTGTAAATCTTCTTCTTTAATATTTGGATTGAATTTTTCTTCCATTACAATACATTTGGCAATATAACGAGTAACTTTTGCCAACATTTTGTCTAAACCACGAACTCCAGATTCACGAGTGTAACCTGTAATTATTTTTTCAAGGACTTTATTAGACAATTTGATGTCCTTTTCTTGAATACCGTGTTCTTTTATTTGCTTAGGCAACAAGTGTCTTTTGGCGATTTCAATTTTCTCTTCTACGGTATAACCATGCACATTAATAATTTCCATTCTATCTCTTAAAGCCCAAGGAATGGTTGATAAACTATTTGCAGTTGCAATAAAAAGCACTTTAGACAAATCATAATCTACATCTAAGAAATTATCGTGAAAAGTACTGTTTTGCTCAGGATCTAACACTTCTAACATTGCAGATGAAGGATCTCCATTATGCGAATTAGACGACAATTTATCAATTTCATCTAAAACCATCACAGGATTAGATATTTTTGCTTTTTTAATAGATTGGATAATTCTTCCTGGCATTGCACCAATATATGTTTTTCTATGTCCTCGTATTTCTGCTTCATCACGCAAACCTCCTAAAGATAAACGCACGTATTTTCTTCCAACTGCTTCTGCAATGGAGCGTCCTAAAGATGTTTTTCCTGTTCCTGGAGGACCGTAAAGACATAAAATAGGCGATTTCATATCGTTTTTTAACTTTAAAACCGCTAAATATTCAATAATTCTATCTTTTACTTTTTCTAATCCAAAGTGATCTCTATTTAAAATTTCAGTAGCTTTTTTTAAATCAAATACATCAGTTGTGTATTCGTTCCATGGTAATTCCAAAAATAAATCTAAATAATTACGTTGTACGGAATATTCTGCTACTTGCGGATTCATACGTTGTAATCGTCCAATTTCTTTTTCAAAAATCTGCGCTACTTCTTTAGACCATTTTTTCTTTTTTGCTTTCTCTTTCATTTCGTTAATTTCTTCATCATACGAAACTCCTCCAAGCTCTGCTTGAATGGTTTTCATTTGTTGATGCAAGAAATACTCACGCTGTTGCTGATCCATATCCTCACGAACCTTAGACTGTATATCATTCCGCAATTCGAGTCTTTGTAGCTCAGAATTCATCTTTTTTAATGTAGCTAATGCACGTTCTTTTTGGTCTTTAATTTTTAACAGTTCTTGTTTTTGATTGACATCTAAATACATATTAGACGAAACAAAATCAATTAAAAAAGCATCTGATTTTATATTTTTTATTGCTCCAGAAGCCTCACTAGGAATATTTGGATTTTCTTCAATTATTCTAATAGAGAGTTCTCTAATTTGGTCAATAATGGCTTTAAACTCTTTATCACCTTCGTATCTCACTTCATCAAAAGCTTTGGTAGTTGCCTTAATGTACGGTTTATCTTGAACAAAAGAATCAATTTCAAAACGTTTTTGCCCTTGAATAACTACCATAGTATTTCCATCAGGCATTTTAAGCATTTTTAAAATTTTGGCTACTGTTCCTATTTTATGAATATCATCAATAGATGGACTTTCAACTTCTTCGTTTATTTGAGAAACAACGCCTATGGTTTTATCACCTTTATTGGCATCCTTTATTAAAGCAATAGAAGAATCTCTTCCTGCAGTAATAGGAATCACTACTCCAGGAAACAGAACTGTGTTTCTTAAAGGCAAAATTGGCAACACTTTAGGCAATTCTTCTTTGTTCATTATGGCTTCATCTTCTTCGCTCATTAATGGTATGAGCTCTGCATCTCCATCCATTAATCCTTGAAGTGCCATATTGTCTAATAATTTAATTTTTACTTTCGTCATATCTTAAAATACGCCATTTTGACGTTTATTTCTTTTTATTAATATCAAAAATGATTTTCTTATATTTGTATGTTACTGAATTTTATCGGTTAACAAACAAATCAATCATATATTTAAGACTGTATTTCAAATCTTGTGCCATCACTAAAATTCCGTTATTTTTATGGAAATTAAATGCAAAATTACGATAAATTAAAAATAAATGGAACTAAACTGTAACAAATTGAAAAGTTACTGGTCTTTAGAATAGAAACGAACCTTGAAGAATAAAAATCAACATATCAACCAGCTTTTACAACAATGTAAAAAAGGAGAGCAAAGTGCTCAGTTTGAGATTTACAAGCTTTATTACAAAGCGATGTTTAATACAGCAATTAGGATTCTTAAGGATACTTTTGAAGCCGAAGACATTATGCAAGAGTCGTTTCTTACCGCTTTCTCAAAACTGAGTACTTTTAAAAACAAAAGCCGATATGGTGATGAAAATGTACCTTTTGGCTCATGGCTAAAACGAATTGTGATTAATAAAAGTCTTACACAATTAAAAAAAATGAGACGCTTTGAGGAATGGAATGATCAAATAAATCCGAATCTTGAAATTATTGAAGATGAAATTGAAACAGATTACCAAAATATTAAAGCCGAAAAAGTCTTAGATGTCATCAAAAAATTAAAAGATAATTACAGCATCGTTTTAACTTTAAGTTTAATTGAAGGATTTGACAATGAAGAAATAGCAAGTATATTAAAGACAAACAATCAGCAAGTGAGAACAACGCTCTCAAGAGCAAAAGCAAAATTGAGGAAGATGGTTGAGTGAGGGAAGATGGAAGACGGAAGACGGAAGACGGAAGATGGAAGACGGAAGATGGAAGATGGAAGATGGAAGACGGAAGACGGAAGACTGAAGACAGAAGACAGAATACTGAATACTGAATACTGAACACTGAGAACTGAGAACTGAGAACTGAGAACTGAAGACTAAAAACAAATAAAAAAT
>CAZYKN010000128.1:0-6187 GCA_964648135.1 uncultured Flavobacteriaceae bacterium | reverse complement strand
TAAAAGAAATTGAAGACAGAGTAAGCTCTCACGATGAACAAATGCTATTAATTTTTGAATATATTAAGCAATTTGAGCAAACAAAACAAGAATTACTAGAAAATAAAAAACGTACTAAAATAGGTTATAAAAAATAATGAGCACCAAATTTAACACATACAAAGGATTAGATTTAACCAAAGTAGCAGATGAGGTTTTAGATTTTTGGGAAGACCATAAAATCTTCCAAAAAAGTATAGACCAACGTGATGAAAATAAACCTTTTATTTTTAATGAAGGACCGCCATCGGCAAACGGATTGCCTGGTATTCATCACGTAATGGGAAGAACGATAAAAGATTTATTTTGTCGTTATAAAACCATGCAAGGTTATCAAGTAAAACGTAAAGCAGGTTGGGATACTCATGGTTTACCAATAGAACTTGGTGTTGAAAAAGCATTAGGAATTACCAAAGAAGATATTGGTACAAAAATTTCTGTTGAAGCATATAACGAAGCGTGTAAAAAAGCCGTTTTAAAATATACTGATATTTGGGAACGCCTAACCAAAAAAATGGGTCATTGGGTTGATATGAATGATCCATATATTACCTACAAACCAAAATATATGGAAACGGTTTGGTGGTTACTTAAACAGTTGTACAATAAAGATTTACTGTATAAAGGTTATACCATTCAGCCATATTCTCCAAAAGCTGGTACTGGTTTGAGTTCTCATGAAATTAATCAGCCAGGAGCTTATCAAGATGTTACGGATACTACTATTGTGGCGCAATTTAAAATCCTATCCCCAACCCTTTCCAAAGGAAAGGGAGCTAACTATGGAAAAGCAGATTATAATGAGCAAGTCCTTCCCTTTGGGAAAGATTTAGGATGGGCTTCTAATACCTACTTCTTGGCTTGGACAACAACTCCTTGGACTTTGCCAAGTAACACTGCACTAACTGTTGGAAAAAAAATTGACTATGTTTTAGTGCAAACTTACAATCAATATACGTTTAAAAAGCAAAATGTAATATTAGCAAAAGCTTTAGTTGGAAAACAATTTGGAAAAAAATTTCTGCAAGTTGAAAACCAAACTGCATTAGACGAATACAAAGAAGGTGATAAAAAAATTCCGTTTTTTATTGCTGATGAATGTAAAGGAGCAGCTTTAGTTAATGTTCGTTATGAACAATTAATGCCTTATGTTTTACCTTATCAAAATCCAGAAAATGCTTTTAGAGTCATTGCAGGTGATTTTGTTACCACCGAAGATGGTACAGGTATTGTACACACAGCACCAACTTTTGGAGCAGATGATGCCAAAGTAGCTAAAGAAGCACAACCTGAAGTTCCGCCAATGTTGGTATTAGATAAAAACGATAATCCTGTGCCTTTAGTAGATTTACAAGGAAGATTTAGACCAGAAATGGCAGAATTTGCAGGTAAATACGTAAAAAACGAATATTACGCTGATGGCGAAGCACCTGACCGTTCTGTAGATGTAGAAATTGCCATAAAATTAAAAGAAGAAAACAAAGCCTTTCATGTAGAAAAACACAAACATAATTATCCGCATTGTTGGCGAACTGATAAGCCTATTTTGTACTATCCATTAGATAGTTGGTTTATTAAAATTCCGCAAGTACGTGATAGAATGAGTGAATTAAATGACACCATTAACTGGAAACCAAAATCCACTGGAACAGGACGTTTTGGTAATTGGCTTAAAAATGCAAACGATTGGAATTTATCTCGTTCAAGATATTGGGGAATTCCGTTACCAATTTGGCGTACCGAAGATGGTACAGAAGAAATTATGATTGGTTCTGTTGAAGAGCTTAAAGCCGAAATGACCAAAGCTGTAAACGCAGGAGTACTCCAAAAAGATATTTTTGCCGATTTTGAAGTTGGTAATATGAGTGATGAAAATTATGATAAAGTAGATTTACATAAAAATATTGTAGATCAAATCACCTTAGTGTCAAAATCTGGAAAACCAATGAAACGTGAAGCAGATTTAATAGATGTTTGGTTTGATTCTGGTTCGATGCCTTATGCACAATATCATTATCCGTTTGAGAACGCTTCAGAAATTGATCAAAGAAAAAGTTTTCCAGCCGATTTTATTGCAGAAGGCGTAGATCAAACGCGTGGTTGGTTTTACACACAACACGCTATTGCAACGATGGTTTTTGATAGTGTTGCCTATAAAAACGTGGTTTCTAACGGATTGGTTTTAGATAAGTTTGGTAAAAAAATGTCTAAACGTTTAGGAAATGGCGTTGAGCCTTTTGAAGCTATGGAAAAACACGGTATTGACGCTATTCGTTGGTATATGATTTCTAATGCAAACCCTTGGGATAATTTAAAATTTGATTTAGCTGGTGTTGATGAAGTGAAACGTAAATTCTTCGGAACACTTTACAATACCTATTCCTTCTTTTCTTTATACGCAAATATTGATAATTTTGATTATTCAGAAGAAGAAATAGCCATTGAAAACAGACCAGAAATTGATCGATGGATTTTATCTGAATTAAATACGCTTATCCATAATGTAGCAACTTTTTATAATGATTATGAACCTACAAAAGCAACAAGAGCTATACAAAATTTCACAACAGAATTTTTAAGTAATTGGTATGTGCGTTTAAGTAGAAGACGTTTTTGGAAAGGCTCGTATGAACAAGATAAAATTTCTGCTTATCAAACCTTATATACTTGTATGATAACCGTTGCTAAATTATCGGCTCCAGTTGCGCCATTTTTTATGGATAGATTGTACAAAGATTTAACTCAAAACACACAAAAAGAAAATTTTGAATCTATTCATTTAGCCTCTTTCCCTAAATTTAATGAATCAATAGTTGATAAAGATTTAGAGCGAAAAATGCAAAAAGCGCAGAAAATTTCTTCTATGGTATTATCGCTTCGTAAAAAAGAATCTATTAAAGTAAGACAACCTTTACAACGTATAATGATTCCTGTTTTAAATCAGCTAGAACGTGAAGATATTTTGGCTGTTCAAGATTTAATTTTAGCCGAAGTAAACGTAAAAGAAATTGAATTATTAGACGATGCATCAGAAATTTTAGTAAAAAGCATCAAACCCAATTTTAGGGTTTTAGGACCACGATTTGGAAAAGAAATGCGATTTGTAGGACAAGAAGTAGCTAAATTTACCGCAGAAAATATTTCAGAAATTGAAAAAAATGGAACAATTAATATTGAAATAAATGGAAATTTAGTACCTTTATCCCTTTCTGAAGTAGAAATTACTTCGCAAGACATTGAAGGCTGGTTGGTTGCCAATCAAGATGGAATTACAGTAGCGTTAGATATTCATATTAATGAGGCGTTGCGTAAAGAAGGAGTAGCAAGAGAATTGGTTAATAGAATTCAGAATTTACGAAAAGAATCGGATTTTGATATTATAGATAAAATAACATTAGTAGTTCAAAAAGATGCTGTTTTAGAAGAAGCCATCCGTGAAAACGAAGACTATATTAAAACAGAAACTTTAACTGCGGAGTTAATTATAAAAGATAAAGTAGCAAATGGTATAGAAATTGTATTTGATGATGTAAATACCAAATTATTAATTAAAAAACATTCGTAATATGCCAAACAATGTAAGATATTCCGATAAAGATTTAGCTTATTTTAAAGAAATTATTCTTAAAAAAATAGCTACAGCTGAAGAAAATTTAGCACTACTAGAAGCTTCATACAAAAATGATAGCGATCATGGTACAGAAGACACTTCTCCAACATTTAAACCCTTTGAGGCTGGTTCTGAAACCATGTCTAAAGAAGCAAATATGCGTTTAGCCATTCGTCAAGAACGTTTTATACGTGATTTAAAAAATGCGTTAATTAGAATTGAAAATAAAACCTATGGCGTTTGTAGAGTTACAGGAAAATTAATTCAGAGAAAACGTTTAGAATTAGTACCTCATGCCACTTTAAGCATTGAAGCTAAAAAACAACAAACAGATTAATTAATCTGTAAAATTTTACAAGAATAAACAAATTCCAAATATTTACTTAGTTGAGTATTTGGAATTTGTATATTGTGAGCTCAAATTTATATTTATGATTTCAATCAATCCAAAAGATATACCAACTGCTAAATTACACGGTTATTTGTTAAGTGCAGTAGCTCCTAGACCTATTGCTTTAGCGAGTACGATAGATAAAAACGGAAATCCAAATTTATCACCCTTTAGTTTTTTTAATGTCTTTAGTGCAAATCCACCTATTTTAATCTTTTCTCCTGCAAGAAGAGTTAGAGATAATACCACAAAACACACTTTAGAAAACGTACATCAAGTTAAAGAAGTGGTTATTAATATTGTAAATTTTGATATTGTACAGCAAATGTCTTTATCGAGTACAGAATATGCGCAAGGAGTAAATGAGTTTGATAAAGCAGGATTTACTATGTTGAAATCAGATAAAATAAAACCTTTTAGAGTAGCAGAATCTCCTGTGCAATTTGAATGTAAGGTAAATGATATTATTGCTTTAGGAAATCAAGGAGGAGCAGGAAATTTAGTAATTTGCGAAGTGGTAAAAATTCATTTACATCAAAATATCCTAAACGAAGATCAAAGTATCAATCAAGATAAAATTGATTTAGTAGCTAGAGCTGGAGGAAGTTACTATACAAGAGCAAAAGAAGGCTATTTTGAAATTCCAAAACCAATAAGCTCTTTAGGAATTGGAGTAGATTCTATTCCGTTAAACATTAGAAACAGTACTATTTTAACAGGAAATGATTTAGGGCTTTTAGGAAATATTGAAAAAATACCAAATAACGAAATGATTACTCAATTTTTAATTCAAAATCCGCAATTTAAAAAGGTAGAAGACACTCAAAAGCATCACATTGCCAAAGATTTTTTAAGTAAAAAGGAGGTTTTAAAGGCTTGGATGGTGCTTTTGGTTAAAAATTAAAGAGCCAAAAAAGTATTAACTTCTTGTTTTAATTTAGGCAAATGATTAATTATGATACTCCAAATTACATCGTCAGAAATAGTATCGTATCCATGAATAATTCTGTTTCGTGTACCCACAATTTTTCGAGCGTTTGTTAATTCAAAATTTTTATCTTTTTCAAGAATTCGTTTCATTGCCTCTCCAATGATTTCAAGGTTTCTTTCAACTGCACGTTTTGTTTTAATATCCTTTTGAAAGTTTGTAAATATTCTTTTTCCATCTTCAAAAAAAACTATCAACTTCTTTTATAGCAGTCTGTATATCAAACAACCAAGATTTTATTTCATTATCCATAAATAAGTTGTTTTGATGTGTTAATCGACTTTTTAAAAAAAGGATTTTTTATTGTTTTTTCCTCCAAAAGGTCAATTTTTTTATTAAATAAATCTTCTAAAGAGAATTTAAAATCAAAATAATTATCAGCATATTGTTCTAACTCAACTTTATCAAATGCAACTATAAAATCAATATCGCTTTCTGATGTAAAACGATTAGTTAATACCGAACCAAAAACATAAAGTTTTTTAACTTTATATTTTTTACAAAGATTTTTTAATTTATCAATATTTTTTTCAACTATATTCACAAAACAAATATAGCAAATTTTTGTAGCATTAAAAAATGAAATATTAAATCTTCTAAAACCACAATAGTACACAACAAAACCTTATTTTTGTACCACTAACTTTAAAACAATTTTATCATGATGAAAATGATTCACTCTTATTGGGCTTATTTAGTATTGGCACTCTTAATTTTTACTGTTGTTAATGCAGTTATAAACTCTAAAAAAGAGTACAAAGACAAAGATTTACGTGTTGCACTTTTTACGCTTATTGTATCTCATATTCAATTACTTATTGGTTTAGGATGGTATTTTATGTCGCCTGCATACAAACATTTAAAAGAAAACGGAATGGCAGTAACTATGAAAGATGCTCACGCAAGATTACTTACCGTAGAACATCCTATTATGATGATTTTAGCCATTGTATTTATCACTATAGGTTTTTCAAAACATAAAAAATTAACTACAAGTGCTGCAAAATATAAAACCATTTTAGTTTGGTACGGTTTGGCACTTCTATTTATATTATCTAGAATACCTTGGTCTCAATGGATTGGTGGTCAATAGTCTTTGGTCTTTAGTCTGTAGTCTTTGGTATATAAGAACAAAAAAGAAATACATGAAATATTGGAA
>CAZYKN010000127.1:2678-6214 GCA_964648135.1 uncultured Flavobacteriaceae bacterium | reverse complement strand
AAACATCAAAAATGAATACAAAATATAACGATAAAAATATTTTTAAAGATACCGAGATTGAAGAAGGTTTTTATCTCTTAAAATTTCAAAATAATTCCAAAGAAAAACAATCTTTTGTTAAAGAAGTCAATAACAATTACATACAATTATTTTTTAGCATTCAAGGAAAAGGAACGCTTGTTTTCAATAATGGAAGATACACTATTGACGTATTAGAAGAAAAATCTTTAGTCTTATTTAATCCACAACAAAATTTACCAATCAACATAGAGGTTGCTCCAAATTCAAAGATTATCACCATTTTAATAACTATTAAGAAATTCCACTCTTTCTTTTCAGAATTTTCAAAATACATTACCTTTTTAGGTGATGAAAATCAAGGAAAAAAATATTATTCTGGAAAAGATTTATCACCTCGTGAGCTTATTGTATTAAATCAGATTTTTAAATACAATTTACATGCTTCATTAGAAAAACTCTACACAAAAGGCAAAGTTTATGAGTTGTTAAGCTTGTATTTTAACTTTTCTGAAGGAGACGAAAAAGATAAATGTCCGTTTTTAGAAGACGAAGAAAATGTAGCGAAAATTAAAAACGCAAAGGAAATAATTATTGGCAGAATGGCAGAACCACCAAGCCTTAATGAGCTAGCAACCGAAGTAGGCTTATCGTTAAAAAAGTTAAAAGACGGCTTTAAACAAATATATGGAGAAACTGTATTTAACTTTTTATTGGATTATAAATTAGACTATTCACGTAAGTTACTGGAAACTAAAAAACACAATGTTGCAGAAATTAGCAACTTAATTGGTTACAGTACTTCAAGTCATTTTATTGCTGCATTTAAAAAGAAATTTGGCACTACTCCTAAACGGTACTTGGGTAAAATTTAATGGCATAAAATAATATTCTAAACCGTCATTCTAAACTTGTTTCAAAATCTTTTAATTAAAAAATAACATTCATTACCAAACCATAAAAAATCATCAACAGAATAAAGAAATATTTTGTACTTTTGTGAGCGTGAATTTTTCTATTATGATTACAAAAAATATAAGCATAGAAGACTTAATTGAAGACTATCCAAAGTCCGTTAAATACTTAGCAAAACACGGTATTCGCTGTATAAAATGTGGAGAACCAATTTGGGGAACTTTAGAAGAAGCTTGTTTAGAAAAAAACTTTTCACAAGAAAAAATCGACTTAGTAGTAAAAGACCTCAATGAAATTGGTGATGGTTTTGTTGACAATACAGAAGTCTTTAAACAACGAGTAGCAAAAATTAAAGAAATAGAATTAAAAAATAAATAACATTATGATTGATATTAAATCCGTTTTAAAAAACTTAGGATTATCAGAAACAAACCAAGGAGTTTCCACAGGAGCTGAATGGTTTGACACTGAAGGTAAAATTAACAAATCAAGCTCTCCAGTAGATGGAAAACTGATTGCAAGTGTTAAAACTGCCACTTTAGAAGACTACGAAATGGTCGTAAAAAAAGCGCAAGAAGCTTATAAAGAATGGCGCATGGTTCCTGCTCCACAAAGAGGAGAAATTGTTCGTTTAATTGGTAATGCTTTACGTGAGAAAAAAGACGATTTAGGTGCTTTAGTTTCTTATGAAATGGGTAAAATATTTCAAGAAGGTTTAGGAGAAGTTCAAGAAATGATTGATATCTGTGATTTTGCAGTTGGTCAATCAAGATTAATCAATGGTGTGGCTTTACAATCAGAAAGACCATTACACCGTTTATCAGAACAATATCATCCACTTGGAATTGTAGGAATTGTAACTTCTTACAACTTTCCTGTTGCTGTTTGGGCATGGAATTCGGCTTTAGCTGCAATTGCTGGTGATGTAGTGATTTGGAAACCATCTTCTAAAACACCTTTAACCGCTATTGCAACTCAAAAAATAATTCAGCAAGTTTTAAAAGATAATAATGTACCAGAAGGTGTATTTAATTTAGTAGTTGGACGTTCATCTGTTATGGGAGATAATTTCTTAGGAGACAAACGTATTCCGTTAATATCGGTTACTGGTTCAACTGCTGTTGGAAGAAGAGCAGCTCGTATTGTAGGGGAACGTTTAGGAAAAACTTTATTAGAATTAGGAGGAAATAATGCCGTAATTATCACGCCAGAAGCAGATATACCAATGGCAACCATGTCCACTGTTTTTGGAACAGTAGGTACTGCAGGACAACGTTGTACTTCTACTCGTAGAGTAATTATTCACGAAGATGTATATGAACAAGTAAAAGATGCTTTTGTTGGTGCTTACAAAAAAATAGCTGATAAAATTGGTTCTCCATTAGATCAAAAATATCTAGTTGGACCACTCATCGATGGCCATGCAGTTGGTTTATTTGAAGAAGCTGTTGCTAAAGTACAAGAAGAAGGTGGAAAAATATTATTTGGTGGTGAGCGTTTAGAAGGCAAAGGATTTGAATCTGGAAACTACGTAATGCCTTGTATTGCTGAAGCTGAAAATCACTATCAAATAGTTCAAGATGAAACTTTTGCACCAATAGTTTATTTAATTAAATATGCTGGAGGAGTTCAAAATGCCATCGATATTCAAAATGATGTGCCTCAAGGATTATCATCTGCTATATTTACTTTAAATATGCGTGATGCAGAAACATTTATCTCTCAAACAGGATCAGATTGTGGTATCGCAAATGTTAATTTAGGAACTTCTGGTGCCGAAATTGGAGGTGCTTTTGGAGGTGAAAAAGATACTGGAGGAGGAAGAGAATCTGGTTCAGATGCTTGGAAAGTATATATGAGAAGACAAACAAATACCATTAATTATGGTAGTACTTTACCTTTAGCACAAGGAATTAAATTTGATATTTAATTGAGTTATTCACTTTTTTAGTGAAAAAAATAATACAACAAACCCTTTTAAACCTTGTGTTTAAAAGGGTTTTTAATTGGCATAATTATTGACAATTATAAGTTGTTAAAAAGAATTGTTAATATTTTATTTTATTAATAATGATATAATTATCTATATTAGCAATCACTAAACGACTAAAAAATGAAAACAAAATTATTAACTTTAGGCTTAGTTTCTATTTTCCTTTTTGGATTTATAGGACTTCAACAAGATATTTGGAAAGCTCCAGAAGCAGCAAAGAAGATTAAAAATCCTACAACAGATAAAGTACAATCTAGCCTTAGAGGTAAAAAATTATTCCGTTCACGATGCGCTGTGTGTCATGGTAGAACAGGTTTAGGTGATGGTCCAGGCGGAAAAGCGCTTGTACCACAACCAGAAAGCTTACTAACACCATTAGTTCAAAACCAAACAGATGGAGAAATCTTTTGGAAAATCTCCAATGGTCGAAACGATATGATAAAATGGGAACCTATTTTATCGGAACAACAACGTTGGGATTTGGTGAATTTTATTAGAACTTTAAAATAATATTTAAAAACCCTGCCAGCGTTAATATCCGTGTTATTGCTAACGCTGGCAGGGTTAGACGAACGCTAGACTCCATCAATGAAAAAAAAAATCATCATTG
>CAZYKN010000127.1:0-2578 GCA_964648135.1 uncultured Flavobacteriaceae bacterium | reverse complement strand
CTGGCAGGGTTAGACGAACGCTAGACTCCATCAATGAAAAAAAAAATCATCATTGCACCATTAAATTGGGGAATTGGTCATGCTACACGATGTGTACCAATTATTAATGAATTAATTAAGAATGGTTTTGAACCTATTATTACTTCCGATGGTGATGCACTTAGGTATTTAGAAAAAGAATTTCCTAAATTACAATCTTTTGAGTTACCGTCTTACAATATTCAATACAGTAGCAAGGCATATTTTTTTAAATTAAAAATACTGTCTCAAGTACCTAAAATTTATAAAGCTGTAGCTGAAGAAAATAAAGTCATTCAACAAATTATTACTGAAGAAAATATTCAAGGTATTATTTCTGATAATCGTTTTGGAGTTTATAGTAAGAAAATTCCTTCAATATATGTAACGCATCAATTGAATGTTTTTTCTGGAATAACTACTTTTTTCACCAGTAAAATTCATCAGAAAATAATGAAAAAATTTGATGAAATTTGGATTCCAGATAATGAAAAAATAAACCTTTCAGGTAAACTATCTAAAGTCAATAAGTTTGATGTTCCTATTAAATATATTGGTCTATTAAGCAGGTTTAATGAGGTAAAAACACAAAACACAAAGTATAAACACGATGTTTTAGTTTTACTTTCAGGAATTGAACCTCAACGTAGTATTTTAGAAAATCTATTAATTAAGGAATTATCAGCTACTTCAAAAAAAATACTTTTTGTACGAGGTAAAATAGCTCCTAAACAAAATATTGCAGATACAGATAACATCACGTTTATCGATTTTTTAAAGCAAGAAGCACTTAAAAAAGCACTATTAGAATCGGAGCTTGTTATTGCACGTTCTGGATATTCTACTATAATGGATTTGGCTGTTTTACATAAAAAAGCGTTTTTTATTCCTACACCAAATCAGCAGGAACAAGAATATTTAGCAAGTCATCTAGAAAAATTAAAAATTGCAGCTTTTTCATCTCAAAACAATTTTAAAGTAGAAATGCTTAATAAAACAAGCAATTATACTGGTTTTGTAGCGCACTTTTCAAAAGAAGCTCTAAATTTTGAATTATTTTTTAAATAGTTGAGTAATACCTATTCAACATCAAAATAAGCTATAAATTATTTTTTTTAAAATGTATTTGTTAGTTTGTTGTAATCTGTCTAGATTCTAACATCTTGTAGCAAAGCGGTCTTACGTCTTTTTAAGGACAATAATGTAAAATTATCTGTTTATTAATTCATAATTATTCGTAAATTTGGGCAAATTTTAAAACAGTAAAAATGGCACAAGATTTATATCAAGCACCAGACTATTATCAATTAGATGAATTGCTTACCGAAGAACATAAATTAATACGAGATTCTGCTCGTGAATGGGTAAAACGTGATATTTCTCCAATCATAGAGGAAGCTTGTCAAAAAGCCGAATTTCCTAAACAAATCATTCCAGGTTTAGCAGAAATAGGTGCTTTTGGATCGTATATTCCAGAACAATATGGAGGAATGGGATTAGACCAAATGAGTTACGGATTAATAATGCAAGAATTAGAACGTGGTGATTCTGGAGTTCGCTCTACTGCGTCAGTACAAACTTCTTTAGTGATGTATCCTATTTACGCTTATGGAAACGAAGATCAACGCAATAAATATTTACCAAAATTAGCTTCTGGCGAAATGATTGGTTGCTTTGGCTTAACAGAGCCAGATTACGGTTCAAATCCAGGTGGAATGGTTACCAATTTTAAAGATATGGGTGACCATTATTTATTAAATGGAGCAAAAATGTGGATTTCAAATGCGCCTTTTGCAGATATTGCCGTAGTTTGGGCAAAAAATGAAGAAGGACGTATTCACGGTTTGGTTGTAGAACGTGGTATGGAAGGTTTTTCAACACCAACAACACACAACAAATGGTCTTTAAGAGCTAGTGCAACAGGTGAGTTAATTTTTGATAATGTTAAAGTTCCTAAAGAGAATTTATTACCAAACAAATCTGGACTTGGAGCGCCACTTGGTTGCTTAGATTCGGCTCGTTATGGTATTGCTTGGGGAGCACTTGGTGCTGCAATGGATTGTTATGATACGGCTTTGCGTTATTCTTTAGAAAGAATTCAATTTGATAAACCTATTGCTTCTTTTCAGTTACAACAAAAAAAATTAGCTGAAATGATTACCGAAATCACCAAAGCACAATTATTAACTTGGCGTTTAGGAACTTTAAGAAGTGAAGGAAGAGCAACAACAGCTCAAATTTCTATGGCAAAGCGTAATAATGTAGATATGGCTTTAAGAATTGCTCGTGATGCAAGACAAATGCTTGGAGGAATGGGAATTACAGGTGAATATTCTATCATGCGACACATGATGAACTTAGAAAGTGTTGTAACTTATGAAGGTACACACGATATTCATTTATTAATTACAGGTATGGATGTAACTGGTATTCCTGCTTTTAAATAAAAATTAAAAACTAACTCAATTTAAAAAAAGACTGCTTGAAAAGGTGGTCTTTTTTGTTTTATACCAATTCTATTTTAAGATGCGCTAAATACTAAATGAATAAAATGGTTTTG
>CAZYKN010000126.1:0-6233 GCA_964648135.1 uncultured Flavobacteriaceae bacterium | reverse complement strand
TCTGTAAAAGTTCTCCCAAAGCCAGAATTTAATCTAGAACTAGAAAAGTCCGCAATATATGCAATCGCAAAACCAAAACCTGTATTGTTTATAGTACTTTTAAACTGTTTTGCCTCACCATAATCAGTTTGCATAAAAGTAGGTCCTAAAAAAACACCAACTTCATTATCAATAGTTAAATTTCCCTGAGCACGTGAAAAAAAACTTACTCCTAATACTAATAACAATATAATGTGTCTTGTAAATTTCATTTTATTTTTTTTTAATTCAATACAAATATATATATATTTTTTAAAATATCATTAATTTCTTTTAAAAATAAAGTATTTTTGGAAAACTAACTAAAAAATATATTTATGGATACTTTATTTCAACCATGGGCATGGTACGTTTCAGGCCCTTTAATTGCTTTTTCAATGTATTTAATGTTTTATTTTGGAAAACGCTTAGGCATTTCATCTAACTTAGAAACATTTTGTGCTATTGCTGGAGTTGGCAAGCTAAATTCTTTTTTTAAATTTGATTGGAAAAAGAACTTATGGAATCTTTCCTTTATCATTGGCTTAATTATTGGAGGTTTTATTGCTAAAAATTATCTTTCCACAAATAATAAAATTGACCTTAATCCGAAAACTAAAATAGAATTACAACATCTTGGTTTTAAAAATCCAGGAGCGAACATGGTGCCAAATGAATTGTTTTCTTTTAAGAGTATGAATAGTAAATCTATTTTTATTTTAGTAATTGCTGGATTTTTAGTAGGTTTTGGCGCAAGATATGCAGGAGGTTGCACTAGTGGACATGCAATAGTAGGTCTGAGTATGCTAGAAAAACCATCACTAATAGCTGTAATTGGTTTTTTTATTGGTGGCTTAATAATGACATGGGTACTATATCCTATAATTTTTTCTTAATTAAAACTGATCAAAATGAAATATATTAAATTTATTTTAAACGGAATTTTCTTCGGAATAGTACTTTCTAAATCTGAAGCAATCTCATGGTATCGAATTTATGAAATGTTCAAATTTCAATCCTTTCACATGTATGGAATTATTGGCTCTGCAATTATAACAGGAATTATTATTTTCTATTTTATTAAAAAATATCATCTTAAAAACATGGATTCCAAAGAAATAGAATTTATTCCTAAAAAAGGCGGAAAATATAGAAATCTCTTTGGTGGAATTTTATTTGGTCTTGGTTGGGCTTTAGCAGGAGCATGTCCTGGTCCGTTTTTTGTTTTATTAGGTCGTGGTGTTTTTCCTATAATAATTGTTATAATTAGCGCTTCTATTGGTGCTTTTGCTTATCATTCTATTAAACACAAACTACCTCATTAATTTTTTTGTAACTATTTACTCTTTTTTTTCTTGTAAAGACGCAAAGGTGCAAAGAAATTAAGTTGTAAATAAAAAAACATTAAAATTAGTTAGCACCAAACTGTGATAGAATGATAATATTCTATAAATCCATTCAACTTAGCGTATTTGCGCCTTTGCGAGAGTTTTATTTTTTATTTTATACCCTTTTTCGTGAAATTAATTGCCGAATAGATATATTTTTTTAAAGAATAATTAAATAAGTAGTATGATTACCAAAATAATAAGTTATATTTGCAACTTATTAACATTTATATTATCATGAGTAAAGGAACAGTAAAATTTTTCAACGAATCTAAAGGATTTGGATTTATCGTTGACAACGAAGACACAAGTAAAGAGTACTTCGTACACGTAACAGGTTTAATTGATGAAATCCGTGAGGGTGACGAAGTTGAATTTGAATTAAAAGAAGGTAAAAAAGGATTAAATGCAGTTGAAGTAAAAGTACTTTAATCTATTATTTATAACTTATTTTATTACAAATCGCTTAGAATTTTCTAAGCGATTTTTTTTATACTCATTTGTAAAAGATATAATGAAAATTTTATCTGTGTGCTTTTAACACATAGGAACATAGAAAACATAATGATTTCTGATAATATTTGAACATTTGTGTTGTACATGCAAAAAATCAGAACGTTTATAAACAAAAAAAGTCCGATGATATTAATCAACGGACTTTTTAAAATTTTTTTTAGGTTTTATTGAAACTTTCCTAATAAAGCTTGAATTTTCATTCCCCAAGCCTGTCCTGCCATCATTGCTTTTTGTTGAATAGCACCTTGTTTAGATGTCATTTTTTTACCAATAGGTGAATTATAAAATGCCAGTAGTTGTTTTATATCATCATGCGTATATTCTTCCATATACACTTTTGCCATTGAAGAAAAGAATTCTGGAAAAGTACCTTCTACTTCTTTTAAAAATTCCGCTTTCTTTTCAGCTGGAACCATTCCTGCAAATTGGTCTATTGTAGGTTGTAAAGCAGGTCTTGTACTCATTTCAATCAATTTTTCTGTGTCTTTTGTAAATTGATCTTTTTCTTTGTCTTGTGCATTTGCAAATACGGCTGTAAATACAAATAATACTACTAAAATTGTTTTTTTCATTCTTTTGTTGTTTTAAAATTATTCAAATATACTTTATTCAATTATTATACCAAATTATTTGTCTTTATTTTTATCTTTTGATGCTTTATTCCAAATTTTAATTTTATCGTCTTTAGTAATTCCTTCTAAAATCTCCACATTTACACCATCAGAAATTCCTAATTTAACATCTTTACGTTTAAACTCTTGCTTGCCTGTTTTAATTTCAACATAAGGTTCATCTGTTTTTTTATCGAATTTCAATAAGGCTTCTCTAATAGACAAAACACTATCTTTTTTTTCTAAAACAATGTTTGCATTAGCACTATAACCTGCTCTAATAAAGAATTTATCATCTAAAGTAACATCTGCTTTAATTTTAAATTGTACTGCTCCTTGTACTTCATTTCCTTTAGGAGCAATAAAGGTTAATACTGCTGGAAATTTTTTATCTTGTACCGCTCCAAGTGATATATCTATTGGAGTTCCTTTAACTAATTTTCCTACTTCTGCTTCATCTACTTTTCCTTCAAAAATCATTTTATTCATATCTGCAATAGTTGCAATGGTTGTTCCTGCATTAAACGTATTACTTTCAATCACTTGTTTTCCTCTTCTAACAGGAATTTCTAAAATAGTTCCTTTAATTGTGGAACGTATATTTGTATTTGCTGTAGTACCAGAGCCTAAGGTTGATCCCTTTTTAATAATTTGTTGATTGTTTAACGCATCATTATAATCCTGCTTGGCTGTATTATAAGCTAATTCACTTGATTCATATTCTGTTCTTGCAATCACTCCTTTATCGTATAATTTTTTAGTTCTGTCAAAAGAAACCTTAGCATTATTCATACGTAACCTTGCTGTTTTTACCCTTCCGCTTGCACTATTTAAAGCTTGCACATTAGGAACAACTCGTACTTTAGCAATTAAATCACCTATTTTTACTTTCTGACCTTCTTTAACGAATATTTCGTCTATTATACCAGAAACTTGTGGTTTTATTTCTACTTCTTCTAATGGTATAACTGTTCCTGTGGCAACAGATTTACGCACAATATTGGTTTTAAAAGCTGTTTCTGTTTCAAACTCTTCTACACTTTTTTTATTTTTCTGACTGAACCAATACAACACTCCTAGAAGTGCTAATATGATTACTGTAAATAATATTTTTTTCATTTTTATATGTTTAATTGTTGGTTATTATTAGTTTAATTTATATCATTCATCACTTAAAGCTTCAATAGGTTTTATACTTGTGGCAATACTTGCTGGAATTAATCCTATTAATGTTCCCAAAATAACAAGCAAAGCATAAGCAATTAATATTACAGGTATGTTTACTGTTGGATTTACTAAAACCGAGTCTGGTCCATGACCTGTAAGTTTATCAAGTAGCATCAATAAAAATCCTCCAAAAATGATACCTAAAGAACCTGCAACCATCGTTAAAAAAACCGATTCTAAAACAATCTGACGTTTAATTTCAATGGGTCTTGCTCCAATAGCCCTACGAATACCAATTTCTTTTGTTCGCTCTTTAACTGTAATGAGTAAAATATTTCCAATAGCAAAAACTCCAGCAATGAGTGTTGCAATACCTACAAACCAAGTTAAAAATTGCATTCCTGTTAAAAAACCAGTCATTTTTTTAAATTGAGCTGCTAAATTAAAACTTCCAAAGGCTCTAGAATCGTCTGGATGTACTTGATGTAAGGTTTTTAAAAGTAGTTTAACATCTTCTTGCATTTGCGCAATATCTACATTATTTTTTCCTATAATCATCATCCATCCAATATTATCACCTGTATTATATGTTTGCTGAAAGGTAGTAAACGGAATATGAACATCTCCTTGCGGTCCTCCACCTCCAAATTTTTCTTTATACATACCAATTACTAGATAATTTATATCGTTTATTTTAATGTATTGACCAATTGGATTTTCATTTTTTTCAAACAGTTGTTTATATAAATCCTCTTTAATTACGCAGACTTTTTTCCGATATTTAATATCATTTTCATTGATAAACCTACCGTAAACCATATTCTTTTTTTGGACTTCATTTAAGGTTGGATAATCACCAAAAACTCCAGAAGATATTACTTTAAGTCCTTTAATAATCTGACTTTGTCTTCGATCTCTTGGAATAACCTCTTCAATACCTTTAATATTTTTATTGAGCGTTATAACATCTTCATATTTTAACTGAACATGTCTTCCTTTTTGAAATCCTTTAAAAGCTTTTCCTGTTTGCTGTGTCCAAACAAACATACTATTGGTAGCAAAATTACCAAACATACTATTAAATTTATTTTCTATTCCTCTTGCTGCTCCCAACAAACCAACCAATAGAAATAAACCCCACATTACACCAATAATGGTAATGGCTGTACGCAATTTGTTTTTTCGGATACTTCCAAAAATTTCTTGCCAAGTTTCTTTATCTAATATAAATTTTAGCATAATTAATCTGCGTTTAAGGCTTCAATAGGTTTAACTCTAGCTGCTCTTTTTGCAGGAATATATCCTGCAATTGCTCCTGCAATAATAAGTACAATTGTTGCTCCAATAACTACTCCTTGACTTACAGAAGGGTCTTTTATAAAATAGGTTTTAAGATTTGGTGTGAAAAATTTAAGCACTCCTACTCCAACCAACAATCCAACATAGCCAGACAAAGCAGTTATAAGAATTGATTCTTGTAAAATCATACCAACAATTTGTTTTGGCTTTGCTCCTAATGCTTTTCGAATTCCTAATTCTTTGGTACGTTCTTTTACTACAAAAATCATGATATTACTAATACCAATAATTCCTGCTAGTAAGGTTCCAAAACCAATAAATAAGACAATAAAATTAAGTACCATCATAAATTGGTTGACATCATTTTTATCTTTTGCAACATTATGAACACGTATTGCACTTTGGTCTTTTGGTGAAATTTGATGATTTTTTTTAAGCGATTTTAAGATATTATTACTAAAATTTAAAGCTTGATTAACGCTTAATTTAGGATTGTATGTCATGACTACTTGGTCTAAATGATCATTGTTTCCATAAACTGCTTGAGCGGTAGTTATTGGCATATTAATGATTCGCTCTTCCCAATCTCCTCCTTCATCTTTAAAAACGCCAATTACTTTATAATTTATTCCGTTTAAGGAAATGTTTTTATTTAAGGCTGAATGATTTCCGAATAAATCTTTTTCTACCAAACGACCAATAGCAATTACTTTAGATTTTTTCTTTAAATCAAATTGCGTTAAAAATCGCCCTTTTATAATAATAGATTTTTCAATAAATTGATGATCAGGATTTACAGCTCTTACCGTATAATTACTTGTTTCGCCTTTATATATAGCTCTCACATTTTTATAAACTCTGGCTGAGATATATTCAATTTTATCATCGTATTTATCAACTAAAAATTTAAAATCGTTATTTTTTAATTGAACTAATTTACCAACTTGATTTCCACGATAAGCTTTAGATGATTCACCAGTTCTAATATAAATTGAATTCTCTGCGCCATCAGCAAATTGCGATTTGAATGTGTTTTGTAAACCTTTTCCTATTCCAAAAAGCAAGGTAAATAACAAGATGGCAAAAGCAACTGTAAAACCTGTCAAAACAGTTCTCAGTTTGTTTTTGCTCATGGCTTGGAATATTTCTCTCCAACGGTCTAGGTCGAACATAGTCTTTGGTCTTTTTAGTCTTTGGTCTTTAGTCTTTGGTCTTTGGTTTCCTTGTATCGTCA
>CAZYKN010000125.1:1415-6270 GCA_964648135.1 uncultured Flavobacteriaceae bacterium | reverse complement strand
TGTTGCTGTAATCATAATTTTTAAATATTTGTACAAATATATGTACAAAATAACAATTAAACAAAAATATTAAATGGAATTATTAATCTCTCAGTATTTTTTGTGGCTTAGAACATACAGCTTTGTGCTCTTTGTGTAAACCTTTGTGCTCTTTGTAGTCAATACATTTTTCATTATTACCAACTTCCAGAAGCACCACCTCCACCAAAGCCTCCACCACCGAAGCCTCCACTAAATCCTCCTCCAGAACTGCCTCCAAAGCCTCCGCCAAATCCGCCAGAGCTTCCGCCAAAACCACCTCCAGAAAAACCACCACGACCTCTATTACTTAAAATAATGGTTTCTAAAAGAGAACGTGTACCGTTATCTTTATAACCTTTTCCGTTGTTATGATTATTTCTATTAGAAATGATAATAATTAGTATAATGATAAAAAATATTATAAAAACAATCATAAAACCATCATCACCATTGTTGGCAACTTTTGGATTGGCTTTAAATTCGCCATTTAGAGCTTTTATGATATACGTAGTTCCTTTATCTAAACCTTTATAAAAATTCCCTTTTTTAAATTCGGGTTTTATTACTTGTTCTATAATTCGTCTTGAGTAGGCATCAGTAAGTAAGTGCTCGGTGCCGTAACCTGTTCTTATGGTGAGTTTTCTATCGTTTTTAGCAACTAATAAAAAAACGCCGTTGTCTTTTCCTTTTTGTCCAATTCCCCATTTGTGTGCCCATTCTGTTGCGTATAAGGCAATATTTCTTCCGTTTATGGTATTAACTGTAGCAACTACTATTTGTGTAGAAGTACTGTCATTATATTTGATGAGTTTTTGCTCTAAAGCCATCATCTGACTAGCAGTAAGCATTTTTGCACCATCATAAACACTGGTTTGTAATTTGGGTTTAGGTGGAATACCATCTTGTGAAAAGGCATCATTAAATCCGATAAGGATGAATAAGAACAAGAAGAATTTTAAATTTTTAGCCATTTTTAGATTCATATAACGGACTGCAATTTAATAAGAATTAAAACGAATCCCTTTTAATTTCTCTAATTTTTTTATTTTTTGATAAATTTTGGCTAAAAATTGTTGGTGTTTTTTGGAGTTTTCGTTGAATGGTTTATGTGCCAATCCTTTTTGGATTTGTGCTACTTGGTTCATAGTTTCCTTTTCGGAAGAATCTATCCATCTGTTTACAAATTTATCCCAAATATAATCAATAGCTGTTTGGTTTGGATGCAACATATCTGCGTTATAAAAACGATAATCTCGCAAATCATCCATCATAATTTCATAGGCAGGAAAATAATGTGTTTTTTTACTCAACACATTGTGAATTGCGGTGAGTAAATGCGACTTACTCAACATATTTTCAACAAAACCGTCTTTTAAATGACGCACAGGACTTACAGTAAAAATAATTTGGCAATTAGGATTTACTTTGTGCATATTTTGAATAATATTTTCCAAACTTAGCTCAATTTTATGAACCGATAATAATTGTTTATGAAACTCTTTTTGTGGTATTTTATGACAATTTGCAACAATTTCTTCGGTTTTTAAATACTCATAAACCCAAGCAGTACCTAAAGTAATGATAATATGAGAAGCCTTATTAAGAGTGGTTTTAGTATTTTTTAAAGCAGTATTCAAATCGTTTAAAACCTTATCTATATTGTTATTACTCATATCAGAATGAGCATCTAAGCAGTGCCATTGTTCGTTTTGAAAAACCAAATTGTTTGCTGTATATTGAAAATTAGTTATACTGTGGTGAATTAATTTTTCTATCGCAATAGGATTAAATAAAATTCCAAACGGATTATTCATTACATTAAACCGATAATAATGGAGTTTATTACTTATATTCTCAGTAAAACAAGAACCTAATAATACTATATTTGAATGATAATTTATTTGATTTGTTAGCTGTTTATTGGCTTGATATGTGGTTCTAAAGGTCATTAATTTAATAAATAGTAAAAATAACTATTTGTTTTTTAATAAAGATAATAAATCTTTAGGATTTCTTCTATTAGCCAAAATAGCGGTAAAAAATGGTATTAGAATCAATCATATAATTATAATGTTGAATTGTGTTAAAATCATTCATTCACAAAAATAAATTATCGTAAATTTACACTCTTAATCAAAAATAAAGAAAATGACGTACAAAACAGATATAGAAATAGCTCAAGCAACTGAATTAGCACACATTAAAGAAATTGCAAAAAAAATAAATATTCAAGAAGACGATTTAGAATATTACGGTAAATACAAAGCTAAATTACCTTTAAGTTTAATAGATGAAGAAAAAATAAAACAAAACAATTTGGTTTTGGTTACTGCACTAACTCCAACACCTGCAGGAGAAGGTAAAACAACAGTATCAATTGGTTTAACCGAAGGTTTAAATAAAATAGGAAAACAAGCAACAGTTGTTTTAAGAGAACCTTCTTTAGGTCCTGTTTTTGGAATAAAAGGTGGTGCTGCTGGTGGTGGATATTCACAAGTTGTACCTATGGAAGATATTAATTTACACTTTACAGGTGATTTTAATGCCGTAGAAAAAGCAAATAACCTTTTGGCTGCTTTAATTGATAACAACCTACAAAGTAAAACTAAAAATTTAGGTCTTGACGGAAGAACCATTGCTTGGAAACGAGTAATTGATATGAATGATAGAGCATTGCGTGATATTACTATTGGTTTGGGTGGAACAGCAAACGGAATTCCTCGTCAAGATGGTTTTAATATTACTCCTGCTTCTGAAGTGATGGCGATTCTTTGTATGGCAACTAATTTTGAAGATTTAAAACAACGTTTAGGTGATATTTTTATTGGATTTACCTTTGATAAAAAACCCATTTTTGCACGTGATTTAAAAGCAGAAAACGCTATGGCAATTTTGTTAAAAGATGCTATTAAACCCAATTTAGTACAAACATTAGAAAAAAATCCTGCTATTATTCACGGTGGTCCTTTTGCAAATATTGCACAAGGAACAAATACTATTATTGCAACTAAAATGGGATTATCATTATCTAATTATGTAATTACAGAAGCTGGTTTTGGAGCTGATTTAGGAGCAGAGAAATTCTTAAATATTAAATGTGCTAGCTCTGGATTAAATCCGAAATGTGTTGTGCTTGTTGTTACCATTAGAGCGCTTCGTCATCATGGAGGTGCTCCAAAAGAGGAGTACAATACACCAAGTTTAGAACGTGTTAAAAACGGATTTGCAAATGTAGAGAAACATATAGAAAACATTAGAAAATTTAATATTGAACCTGTTGTAGCAATCAATGCCTTTACTAATGATAGTGATGAAGAAATTAACTTTATTAAAGAGGTTTGTAATACTTTAGGTGTGCAAGCAGTCCTTTCTGAAGGTTGGGCAAAAGGAGGAAACGGAACACAAGATTTAGCCAAAGCAGTAGTAAATGTTGTTGAAAATAAAGCAGCAACCTTTAAACCATTATACGATTGGAATGCTCCTGTAAAAGAAAAAATTGAAACCATTGCACGTGAAATTTATGGTGCTGATGGAGTAGATTTTGATAGAAAAGCCATCTTGAATATGAAGCGTATTGACCGTTTAGGGTTTAATGATTTTGCAATTTGTATGGCAAAAACTCAAAAATCATTTAGTGATAACGATAAACTCATTGGAAGACCAACAGGATTTAGAGTAACCGTAAGAGAGATAGAAATTGCTGCTGGAGCTCGATTTTTAATCCCAATATTAGGAAAAATGATGCGTATGCCAGGATTACCAGCAACTCCTGCTAGTGAAGGAATGACCATTGATAATAATGGTGTTATTTCTGGGTTGTCTTAGAAATAAGGAAATAAAAACGATTTATCGGTTGTTTTATGCCAATTCTATTTTAAAATGCGCTAAATAAATATAAAAAATCTTCTAATAATTTAGAAGATTTTTTTATTCTAATTCAATTGCGCTTTAAATTCTTGATCAAGAAATGCTAAAGTAATATTAAATTGTTCTTCTTCTGTGATATTACCAACACGGTAATTTTCATTTACTTGCGCAATTTTATAACGTGTATCTTCAGAAACAATAACCAAATTCTGATAAACAGACCAATCGTGAGCAACCAAGATTTGGTACTCTTTAATGGATAAATCTAAATATTGTTTCATGATAATCATAGTGCAAAGTTATAAAACTATTTTAAAAAAATCAAAATATTTAGATAAATACCTTATTTTCATATTGTTTTAATAGGAAAATCGGTATTAAAGTTGATTTCATCCTAATGATATCAATTCAATTTCAAAATACGCTAAATAAATTATTTTAGAATGATAATATCATTCCATTAATCAAAATTATAATTTATCTTGATGCCTTTGCACCACTGCTTCTTTGCAAGAAAAAAACAAGTGAGTTGATATCGTTTATCAAACAATAATAAATAATTATCTATAATTAATTAAAAAATGGTATTATCTTTGTTTTAATATTGTAATATTAAACTATTTATCATGAAAAAATTTTTATTGTTTTTATTTTCGCTTTCCTTTTTTTATGGAATTTCTCAAACAACAGCAGGAGAATATACTATTCATATTTTAAAAGCCAATTCTAAAAATTCTGATTTTGGACCTTCCTTTTATACTTCTGAAAAATTGATCTTTTCATCAGCTAGAGGATCATTAAAGAAAAAGTGGGATAACGGACAACCTTTTCTTGATTTATACGAAGCTGATATTGAGGAAAATGGACAAATATCAAATATAAAAGATTTGTCAAATCAATTAGATTCTAAATATCACGAATCTAATGTTGCTTTTTCACCAGACAATAAAACGGTTTATTTTACTAG
>CAZYKN010000125.1:0-1315 GCA_964648135.1 uncultured Flavobacteriaceae bacterium | reverse complement strand
ACCTAAAAACTTAGGAAGACGTGTGAATACTTCTGGTAAAGAAATGTTTCCGTTTATTGACGTAAATAATATTTTATATTTTGCTTCAGATAGTAGAGTTGGTGGTTTTGGAGGTTTAGATGTTTATGCTGTTAAGATTTTTGAAGATTCCTTTTCGGAAGTTATTCATTTACCAGAACCTATTAATACAAAC
Source organism: uncultured Flavobacteriaceae bacterium (assembly GCA_964648135.1). Lineage (GTDB taxonomy): Bacteria > Bacteroidota > Bacteroidia > Flavobacteriales > Flavobacteriaceae > S010-17. The sequence continues at coordinate 1,122 of CAZYKN010000125.1, read as the reverse complement.
AAAGATGATTTTGCTTTTATTATAGATAATAATTCCAATAATGGATATTTTTCTTCTAACAGAAAAGGAGGAATAGGTGATGATGATATTTATCATTTTGTTGCAAATCCTCCATTACAATTTGGTTGTGATCAATTATTAGTTGGAGTAGTGAAAGATGATAATGGTAAATTATTAAAAGGTGTTAACATTTCTGTAGTAGATGATAAAGGTAAAGAGGTAGGAAACACTTTAACTAAAAATAATGGTACCTATAAAATAGATGTTCCGTGTGATTCTAAATTAAAAGTTACTGGAACAAAATTAAGCTATTTAGAAGATGGAAAACAATTAGTTACAGAAAACAACCCTAAAGGAAAAGCTACTGTTAACTTACAACTAACTAAAATTGTTGTTTGTGAGCAGACTGTAAATTTGCTGGTTCAAAATATACGAACTGAAAAACCTATTTCTTATGCAATGGTTGCTATTTATGATAGAAACGGTAAAAAAATAGCAGATGAAAAAGCAAATAAAAGAGGAAAAGTTAAATTAACTTTACCTTGTAAAAAAGAATTTAGATTTGTAGGAAATAAAGACAAATATGATGAAAATGAAATGATGCTTACTACCAATGACGGAGGATTAAGTCAGCATGCTGTTTTAGGTTTAAAACTAACACCAGATTTAACAGAAGTTAAAATTCTTAAAAATAAAGTTATTGTAAATGTAAATCCAATTTATTTTCCATTAAACTCTGCTACTATTACACCAACTGCTGCAATAGAATTGGATAAAGTGGTTAAAATTATGCGAAAATATCCTAAATTAAAAATTGAAGGTGGATCACATACAGATTCAAGAGGTGGAGGAGATTTTAATCTAAAATTATCCTACAAAAGAGCAGCTTCAACAGTGCAATATATTATAAACCAAGGAATAAATCCTAGTAGAATAACTGCAAAAGGTTATGGAGAAACCCAACCTGTTAATAAATGTGTAGATGGTGTTAGATGTTCAGAAAAAGAATATCAATTAAATAGAAGAACAGAATTTGTTATTTTAAATCCAGATGTTTTAGGATATTATTAATACCAATTCTATTTCAAATTTATTTAGCGCATTTTGAAATAGAATTGGTAT
>CAZYKN010000124.1:0-6281 GCA_964648135.1 uncultured Flavobacteriaceae bacterium | reverse complement strand
AATCGTATTATCCCAAAGACACACGTTTAAACCCAGTAACTTCAACATCACCATAAGTTTTAACGTAATCTGCAACAGATTTTTTCTCGTCTTTAATAAAATTTTGATCTAATAAACATTGTTCTTGATCTAAAGTAGTGTTATCAGAAATAAAACGTTCAATTTTTCCTGGTAAGATTTTATCCCAAATTTGTTCTGGTTTACCTTCCGCTTTTAATTGTGCTTTGGCATCTTCTTCAGCTTTAGCTAAAACCTCAGGAGTAATTTGCGACATAGAAATGTATTGAGGAACGTTTTTAAGGTGTTTACCCATTCTTGAACGTTCTTCGTTTTCTTTTTCTATTTCAGCTATTCTGGCTTCAGTTTCAGAAGCTACAAATGCAGCGTCAAAATCTTTGTAAGATAGTGTAGTTGCACCCATAGAAGCAATTTGCATTGCTAAATCTTTAGTTAAAATAGCTGCATTGTCAACTACTTTAGATAAACCAACAATAGCAGCAATTTTATTACCGTGAACATAAGAACCAACATAATTAGCTTCTACTTTTTCAAAAGCTGGAATTTCTAATTTTTCACCAATAACACCTGTTTGCTCAATTAATTTTTCAGCAACGGTTATTCCACCAAAATCAGCAGCTAAGAAATCTTCTTTAGAATTGTGATTAATTGCAATGTCTGCAAATTGATTTGCTAAAGCAATAAAATCGGCATTTTTACCAACAAAATCAGTTTCACAAGCCAATACAATAGCTACACCAACTGTTTTATCATCGTTAATTTTTGCAATAGCCACACCTTCACTAGATTCTCTATCAGCTCTTTTTGCAGCAACTTTTTGTCCTTTTTTTCTAAGCACAGCAATTGCTTCATCAAAGTTACCTTCTGCTTCCACTAATGCATTTTTACAATCCATCATACCAGCACCAGTAGCTTTTCTTAATTTATTTACTTCTGCAGCAGTTATTTTTGCCATTTTCTTTAAATTTTAATGTGTTTTTATTATTTTTTTTCAGCAGCTTGTTTTTCTTTACCTGCTTTTCTTTCAGCAAGACCTTCTTGAATAGCTTCGGTTAAGAAACCTAAGATATTAGAGATAGATTTTGAAGCGTCATCATTAGATGGGATTACATAATCAACCAATCTAGGGTCAGAGTTAGTATCTACCATTGCAAAGATAGGAATGTTTAATTTACGAGCTTCTGCAATAGCAATATGTTCACGTTTAATGTCAATAACAATTAATGCACCTGGCAAACGAGTCATATCTGTAATAGAACCTAAATTCTTTTCTAGTTTTTCTCTTGTTCTGTTAATTTGTAATTTTTCTCTTTTAGATAAGGCATCAAAAGAACCATCTAATTTCATTCTGTCAATTTGCCCCATTTTTTTAACCGCTTTACGAATAGTAACAAAGTTTGTTAACATTCCGCCTGGCCATCTTTCTGTAATATAAGGCATATTTACAGATTTTGCATTTTCAGCAACAATTTCTTTAGCTTGTTTTTTAGTAGCAACATAAAGAATTTTTCTTCCTGAAGCAGCAATTTTATGAAGTGCTTGTTGAGCTTCATCAATTTTTGCAACAGTTTTATACAAATCTATAATATGTACACCACTACGTTCTGTGTAAATGTATGGAGCCATGTTTGGATTCCATTTTCTTGTTAAGTGTCCAAAGTGAACACCAGCTTGTAACAAGTCTTTTACTTCTATATTTTTCATTTTGTTTAGTTTACGTTCCGTAAGATTTAGCAATAACTAAGTAGCCTTTTTTAGAGTCTTAGTTTATTTGGATGCTAAACTCAAACATGATTATTTTTAAATTTTAAATACCATAATCTAAAGACCAAAGTCTGTAGATAATAGACCAATCTAACGTTTTGAGAATTGGAATTTTTTTCTTGCTTTCTTTTGACCGAATTTTTTACGTTCAACCATTCTAGGGTCTCTTGTCATTAAACCTTCTGGTTTTAAAGAAGCTCTGTTTTCTTCATCTAAAGCAACTAATGCTCTAGAAATAGCTAATCTAGTCGCTTCTGCTTGACCTGTAATTCCACCTCCAAAAACATTTACTTTAACATCAAATTTATCAACATTATCAGTTAATAAAAAAGGTTGTTTTACTTTATATTGTAATGTTTCTGTTGGAAAATAAGCAGTCATTTCTTTACCATTAACGGTAATTTTTCCTTCACCTTCACTCATATACATACGAGCAACAGCTGTTTTTCTTCTACCAATTTTATGAATAATTTCCATATTATTTTAGTTCGTTAAGGTTAATAGTTTTAGGTTTTTGAGCTTCTTGGTTATGTTCAGTTCCAACATAAACTTTTAAATTTTTAAAAAGGGCTCTTCCTAATTTATTCTTTGGTAACATTCCTTTAACTGCTTTTTCAACCAATCTTGTAGGGTTTTTACCAAATAATTCGGTAGCAGATAAACTTCTTTGTCCTCCTGGATAACCTGTGTGACGGATATATGATTTATCTGTCCACTTTTTACCAGTTAATTTAATCTTCTCAGCATTGATAACAATAACATTGTCACCACAATCAACGTGAGGTGTAAAGTTAGGTTTGTATTTACCTCTAATAAGTTTTGCAACTTTAGAAGCCAATCTTCCTAACGATTCTCCTTCAGCATCCACTAAAACCCACTCCTTATTTACAGTAGATTTGTTAGCCGAAACTGTTTTGTAACTTAATGTGTTCACTCGTTTTATTTATTTATTAAAACATTCCTCTCTTTACTATAAAGAGTTTGCAAAAGTACAATTATTTCTTTATTTGACAAGTTTTGTTTTTGTTTTTTATTGCAAATCAAGTAGCTAATTACACTTTTTCTATTATAAAGGCATAAAAACGCCAATTTAAGAGAAAAAAAACATAAAAAATAAGTTAGTATTAATGTCAAAAAATACCTTATTTTTGAGGATTAAATAATGAGAATAAATGTAAAACGATATAAAAATAATTTCAGAATAGCACATTTTAATAAATACACATTTCAACATTACAACAAAAAAAATGAAAGTATATACAAAAACAGGTGATAAAGGACAAACTTCCCTCTTTGGAGGCACAAGAGTTCCTAAATATAATTTAAGAATTGAAGCTTATGGAACAATTGATGAGCTCAACTCATATATAGGATTAATTAGAGATCAAAAAATAGACAAAAACAGCTTTGATACTTTAGTGAAAATACAAAATGAGTTATTTACTTTAGGTTCAATGTTAGCTACTCCAAAAGATAAAGAACACTTGAAAAATGGAAAAGAACGTTTAAATATTCCTAAATTAAATGAAGAAGATATTGCCTTCCTTGAAAAAGAAATGGATAAAATGGATAAAGAATTACCACCAATGACACATTTTATTTTACCTGGAGGACATCCTACCGTGTCATATTGTCATATTGCAAGAACTGTTTGCCGAAGAGCAGAGCGAATTACTGTAAACCTTAGCGAAACCGAAGACATTAACAGCATAAGCATTTCATACTTAAATAGACTATCAGATTATTTATTTGTGTTGGCACGGAAATTGTCTAAAGATAATCAAGCTATTGAAGTTGCTTGGATTCCAAGAAAATAAGATGGCGAGTTAGTAAACGTTCTTTAAAAATAAAAAAGTTTTGTAAAAAGTTGCACAATTAAAATAAAAAATTACTTTTGCAAAACGAATAAAAAAATACTTAACTATGTATTGGACATTAGAATTAGCATCACATTTAAGTGATGCACCTTGGCCAGCAACAAGAGATGAATTAGTAGATTACGCTATTAGAACAGGAGCTCCCTTAGAAGTTGTAGAAAACTTACAAGCTCTAGAAGACGAAGGCGAATCGTATGATGTAATTCAAGACATTTGGCCAGATTATCCTACGGAAGAAGACTTCCTTTGGAACGAAGAAGAATATTAAAAACTAAAAAGTCTCCAACGAGGCTTTTTTTTTGCTTAAAATAGTTTTGAGCAACTAACCAAATATGTACATTTGTACAATAAAAAAATGTTTTAATTTATTTTAAAGCAAAAAAACAGAAAAGAAAACTATGGGTTTATTAGATTCAATTATTAAAGTTTTTGTTGGTGATAAAATGAAGAAAGATCTTAAACTATTAGAACCTTTTGTAAAAAAAGTTCATGTTTTTGATGCAGAAATGGAATCACTTTCAATTGATGAGTTAAGAGCAAAAACAGCTTATTTTAAACAAAAAATTGCCGATGCTATAAAGCAATTTCAAGATAAAATTACACAACTTAAAGAAGAAGCAGAAACAGCAGATGTAGATAGAAAAGAAGAAATTTACAACGAAATTGATAAATTAAACGATCAATCTTATGAAGTTTCTGAAAAAGTGTTGAACGATATTGAAGCAGAAGCTTTTGCTGTAATTAAAGAAACCGCTAAACGCTTTACACAAAACGAAGAAATTACTGTAAAAGCTACTCCTTATGACAGAGAATTGAGTGCTACCAAAGATTTTGTAAGCCTCGACGGAGAAGAAAAAGCCGTTTGGAAAAATGCTTGGGATGCTGCAGGAACTGCGGTAAAATGGAATATGATTCACTATGACGTACAACTTATTGGTGGTTCTGTACTGCATTCTGGTAAAATTGCCGAAATGATGACTGGTGAAGGTAAAACCTTAGTTTCTACCTTACCTGTATATCTAAATGCCTTAACAGGAAATGGTGTTCACGTGGTAACTGTAAATGATTATTTAGCAAAACGTGATGCTGCTTGGATGGGTCCAATGTTCCAATTTCACGGTTTAACCGTAGATTGTATTGACTTACATCAACCAAATTCAGACGCTAGACGTAAAGCCTATAATGCTGATATTACCTATGGAACAAATAATGAATTTGGCTTTGATTACTTGCGTGACAACATGGCAAATTCTCCAAAAGATTTAGTTCAAAGACCACACAATTACACTATTATAGATGAGGTGGATTCTGTATTGATTGACGATGCTCGTACACCTTTAATTATTTCTGGAGCTGTGCCAAAAGGTGATATTCATGAATATAATGAATTAAAACCAACCGTAAGCGAATTGGTAAATCTTCAAAAAAATTATTTAGTTGGCTTGTTAGCCGAAGCTAAAAAAGAAATTGCCGAAGGAAACGACAAAGATGGAGGTTTTAAATTATTTAGAGTATTTAGAGGTTTGCCTAAAAACAAAGCCTTAATTAAATTTTTATCTCAAGAAGGTATCAAACAACTTTTGCAAAAAACTGAAAAGTATTTTATGCAAGACAACAACAGAGAAATGCCTAAAATTGATGAAGAATTGTACTTTTCTATCGATGAAAAAAACAATTCCATTAATTTAACAGATAAAGGGATTGATTACTTATCAGGAAAAAATAACGATTCTGATTTCTTTGTTTTACCAGATATTAGTTTGCTTGTTGCCGAAATAGATAAATCAGATAAAACTCCAGAAGAAAAAGCCAAAGCAAAAGACGATTTGTATCGTGATTTTAGTATTAAATCTGAACGTATCCATACCTTAAATCAGCTTTTAAAAGCTTATACTTTATTTGAAAAAGATGTAGAGTATGTGGTTATGGAAGATAAAGTAAAAATTGTTGATGAGCAGACTGGTCGTATAATGGATGGTAGAAGATATTCAGACGGTTTACATCAAGCACTTGAAGCTAAGGAAGATGTAAATATTGAAGATGCTACACAAACATTTGCAACCATTACCCTTCAAAATTACTTTAGAATGTATAGAAAACTGTCTGGTATGACAGGAACTGCGGTAACAGAAGCAGGTGAATTATGGGATATTTATAAATTAGATGTAGTTGAAATTCCTACCAATATGCCTTTAATCCGTAAGGATATGGAAGACATGATTTATAAAACAAAACGAGAAAAATACAATGCTGTAATTGATGATATTGTACGCTTAGTTGAAGCAAAAAGACCTGTTTTGGTTGGTACAACTTCCGTTGAAATATCTGAGTTATTATCAAGATTACTTACCGTAAGAAAAATTGAGCACAATGTATTAAATGCAAAATTGCACAAAAAAGAATCTGAAATTGTTGCGCTTGCAGGTAATGCAGGTGTTGTAACTATTGCAACCAATATGGCTGGTCGTGGAACCGATATTAAATTATCAGACGAAGTAAAAACCGCTGGTGGTTTAGCCATTGTTGGTACAGAACGTCATGATTCAAGACGTGTGGATAGACAGTTGCGTGGTCGTGCTGGTCGTCAAGGAGATCCAGGTTCTTCGCAATTTTATGTATCTT
>CAZYKN010000123.1:4512-6303 GCA_964648135.1 uncultured Flavobacteriaceae bacterium | reverse complement strand
ACGGGAAAAGATAAATAATTTATAGCGTATTTTGATGTTGAATTGGTATTTCATTCAACTTAGCGTCTTTGCGCCTTTGCGAGAGTTTTATTTTTTATTTTGTAACCTTTGAGAGGAATTAATGGCTGAATAGATACTATTTCTCCCTCAACGTGAATTCTTCGTGTTTTAAAAGAAAAAGAGTATGAGTAGTTTCAAATCCTATTCAACAATAGCATCTTGAATAATTTGTTGTACTTTGGTTCTTATATCTTGCTTAACCAAACCTGAATTACTCATATTAGGATACACTCTATTAGATAAAAACACATAAACCAAACCACTTTCTGGGTCAGCCCAAACATAAGTTCCAGTAAAGCCACTATGTCCGAAACTTTGCATTGAAACACAATCGCAGGTTGCCAATTCTTCTTTATTAATTTGCGGTTTATCAAATCCTAAACCTCTCCTTACGTCCTTATCTTTATAATACGCTGTATTAAATTTATCAATAGTTTGTGGTTTTAAATAGTGTTTACCACCATAATATCCTTTTTGTAGATACATTTGCATCATTTTGGCAATATCCAATGAATTTCCAAACAAACCAGCGTTTCCGTTTACACCGTTTAGCATAGCTGCTCCCATATCGTGCACATAACCTTGCAATAATTGATGTCTGTAATAATCATCTTTCTCTGTAGGAACAATTAAATTTTTATTAAACCTATCTAATGGCCTAAAGCCTAAAGTTTTTGCTCCTAATGGTTTGTAAAACAAAGAATCATCTAACTTATTTAATGCTTTATGATATTTACGTTCTAAGTATTCTTTAAACAAATAAAACGGAAAACCACTGTACTTATAAGCCAATTTTTCTCTTTGAGGAGCATCAACAATTTCTTGATAAATAGTATCTTTATAATCAGTTCTTAAAAATAAATCTTTTGCTACTTCAATATTAAATTTAGCTGATTTTATTTTTTGATAATATTTTGCTAATGGTTTTTTAGTAACTGAATCAATTGTTTCTAAATAAAAAGGAATCCATGGTTTTAATCTTCCAAAATGCGATAAGGCTTCTTTTACGGTAACCGTATCTTTATTACTTCCTTTTAATCTAGGCATTAAATCTCCTAAATTATCATCAATTTTAAATAAGCCTTCTTCATTGGCTTTCATTATCATAGAAGTTGCTCCTAAAATTTTGGTTACCGATGCTAAGTCATAAATACTCTTATTAGATACTTTAATTTTCTTTTTATCGGTAAAATAACCGTAACTTTTTCTGTAAATAATTTTTCCATTTCGTGCAACCAAAACGTGCATTCCTGGCGCCATTTTTTGATTTAGTACTTTTGCTGCAATGGTATCAATAAAATTTAATTTTTGAGTGCTCATTCCAACTGATTCTGGCAAACCAAACCCCAACCGTTTTAAATTAGCAGAACGTAAACCAAAACCTTCTTTAAATTCTTTATTAATATTTACAGGTAATTTTCCTTTACATCCTAAAGCTCCAAAGAGCATCTGAGCAGATAAATCTTGTGATATAATTGAATTTTGGTACGATACCAAAACGGCTTCAATATTTTTAAAATTTTTAATAGATAATAAAGCATACGGACTTGCAAACACATCTAAAATAATCGTTTTTTCTTTAGCAAGTTTTTGTAACCTTATGAGGTCATTTTTAGAAAATTCATAGCTTTTCCAAGGATTTGCATTGGATTTATGAAAACCTACAATCACTAAATTATAAGGAGTTAATTTCTTTAATAATTCTTTGGTTGTTTTGGCTGAAACCACATC
>CAZYKN010000123.1:3320-4412 GCA_964648135.1 uncultured Flavobacteriaceae bacterium | reverse complement strand
TCTGTAATAAATTGATGCTTTAACGCATTTTTTATTTGAGCAATAGCTGCTTTTACATCTTCCGAAAACAACAACACATCATTTCCTGCATACAATGCTTTTAAATCTATTAATCCTTTTTTGTTTTTTAAGCTAAATTTTTTGAATTCTTTATCATCTGCAACAAATTCTGATGCTCCTTTCATATTTAAAGCATCGGTAAAAATCAATCCTTTAAAGTTCATTTTACCTTTTAATAATTCCGTTAAAACGGAATAAGATAAAGAAGTTGGCAACTTTTTATTGGGTTCTAAACTAGGAATACTCAAATGTGCTGCCATAATGGAACCAATTCCTGCTTTAAACAATTGTTTATAAGGATACAATTCAACCGAATCAATTCGTTCCTTTGAAAAACGGACTGTTGGTAAGGTTTTATGAGAGTCTGTGCTAGTATCTCCATGACCAGGGAAATGCTTTGCACAAGCCATCACACCAACACCTTGTATTCCTTTGGTAAATGCCAAGGCTTTATTGGTAACATTGTATTTATTTTCACCAAAAGAGCGGTTTCCAATAATGGGATTTTTAGGATTGGTGTTAATATCAACTACTGGAGCAAAATTTACGTGAATACCTATTCGTTTACATTGCTCTCCTAAGCGTTTTCCAAATTGCTCAATTAAACTGTCATTTCGTATTGCTCCTAAGGTCATATTCCAAGGAAAACGATAGGTGTTTTTTAGTCGCATATCTAAACCCCATTCTCCATCAAAGCCAATGAGTAATGGTACTTTGGACAAGCTTTGGTATTTATTATTCCATTTTACTTGCGCCTCTGGTGTGCCTTGCATAAAGATTAAACCTCCAATTTCATATTTTTTAATGACAGATTCTATATAATCTGTGTGCTTTTTATCTTTATTGGTATAAGCTGCTAACATAAATAACTGACCTATTTTTTGGTCTATTGTCATTTGATGTATGATACTGTCCGTCCATTTTTGTTGCGCAATACTGTCTTTTGTATGCAATGGATTTACTTGACTAAATAGCATGTTTGCTATTAGAGTGAAGGCTATTAGGATAATTTTTTTATTTAACATATTTTTT
>CAZYKN010000123.1:0-3220 GCA_964648135.1 uncultured Flavobacteriaceae bacterium | reverse complement strand
TGTGAGGTCTAATTAAAATACCGTTTATGCCAACTATCTTTAGCTTTGACTTCCCAATTTGAATTAAATTCACCAACAGTTTTTACCATATTATTAAAAACGATGGTATCGGAATTAATTTTACCTTCATTCACATATTTCTGAAAATCAGCCAATGAAACCAAATTAATATGTTCTTCTATTTTAAAAGCGGTTTTCATTCTATCAAATAGATTAACATCAAATAGATTTTCTATTTTTTTAATCACCTGAACGGATGAATCTATAGAGCAACCCGAAGCCTCATAATGACTTTCATCTATTGCTAAAACAATAAATTGATGGTATTTTATTAAAAAAGACGATTTTAAGCCTTCGCCATGATTGTTCCAAGAGTTACAAAAATCTTTCAATAACTCATTTATCTGCTCAATTTGAGAATCTGTGAAAGCTTCATTAGATTGATATATCCAAACTCTGGTTGAATCTGATAATTGTTTAAAAGGTATGTACATAATTTGTATTTAGAGGGCAAAAATACTAAACTGGAATCGATTCCCAATCAAAATACTTTTGATAATCTAAAGGAGTTGTTTTTCTTTCTAATAGACAGCCTTCAATAAAATCTGGATAAATTTCACTATACATGGCTACTTTGTGCATTCCAATTCTTCTATTAATGTATTTTCGTGTTATTTGACTAGGATGTTCTAATCCTGCAGCAGCTACTAACTCCAAGAAACTATGCACTGTTTCTTCATGAAAATTAGCTACTCTTGTGGCTTTGTCATCAACAATTAAACCTTTCATTAAAGATTTATTTTGAGTTGCTACACCAACAGGACAAGTATTTGTATTGCATTGTAATGCCTGAATACAACCAGTTGCTAACATCATTGCTCTTGCGCTATTGCAAACATCTGCACCCAAAGCCATTACTCTTGCCATGTGAAAACCTGTCAATACTTTACCTGATGCAAACACTTTAATTTCTTTACGCAAATCAAATCCTCTAAGCGTGTCATGTACAAAAACTAAACCTTCACGTAAAGGCATTCCCATGGAGTTTGAAAATTCCACTGGAGCAGCACCAGTACCACCTTCTCCTCCGTCAACGGTAATAAAATCTGGTTTAATACCAGTACTAATCATTGCTTTACAAACATCAATAAATTCTTGTTTTTTACCAACACATAATTTAAATCCTACAGGTTTTCCTCCAGATAAATCACGTAATTGTTTAATAAATTGCATAAATTCTAATGGATTAGAAAATGCAGAGTGTGCAGGAGGAGACATTACATCTGTATGTGGTTTTATATGTCTAATGGCTGCAATTTCTTCCGTATTTTTAATAGCAGGTAAAATTCCTCCATGACCAGGTTTTGCTCCTTGAGAAATTTTAAGTTCTATCATTTTTACTTGAGGCTTGGTAGCATTTTTTTTATAGGTTTCTGGATTAAAAGTACCATCATCATTTCTACATCCAAAATAACCTGTTCCTACTTGCCAAATAATATCTCCTCCATGTTTAAGATGGTACGGACTTAAACCTCCTTCGCCTGTATTTTGAGCAAATCCTCCAATTTTAGCTCCTTTGTTCATAGCCATTACAGCATTTTTACTTAATGAACCAAAACTCATTGCAGAAATATTGAGCATACTTGATTTGTAGGGTTGCTTACAATCTTTTCCTCCTACGGTTACTCTTGGATAATCTGAATGCTTAATATCTTTCACATTATTTTTTGCATACATAGAATGATCCATCCATTCATAACCACTTCTATACACATTCATTTGTGTTCCAAATGGTGTGGTATCATTGGCTTTTTTGGAACGCTGATAAATGAGACTTCTAAAAATTCTATTTAGCGGTCTTCCTTCAGTATCCGTTTCTACAAAATATTGCATAATTTCTGGACGAACACTCTCCAACACATAACGCAATCTACCTAAAACAGGAAAATTTCTACGAATAGCATGTTTTTTTTGGAACATATCATAAATTCCCATAAGTATTAATGGAAGAATGATAATAAAACTCCACAATATGGGTTTCCAAAAAAATGATATTCCTGCGATTAAAAGAACCGTAATTAGTGAAATCAATACAAATTTTTCTCTTACTTTCATCTTTTTAAATTTTAAAGCGATAAATGTACTTAAAAAATAATAAGATATTCTTAAAATTCAAAACATTTTATTACCTTGCCAATAAAATCAATCATTATGCAACATAAAAATTATACTTGTCCAAAATGCAACGGTAAAAATTATACCGTAGGACAGATGAGAGCTACAGGAGGAATTTTATCAAAATTATTTGATATACAAACTGAGAAATATACTTCCGTTACTTGTAACAATTGTAAATACACAGAGTTTTACAAAGCATCTACACGTTCATTAAGTAATCTATTCGATTTATTTATACATTAATTATGGGAAAAATTATATTAAAAGATATTAAAGTATATGGCTATCATGGATGCCTTGTTGAAGAAGGGCAAATTGGCTCAGATTATCATGTAAACTTAACCGTTGAGGCTGATTTACAAAAATCAGCTATAAGCGACAATCTTCACGATACGGTTGATTACGTACATTTAAATAAAATTGTTAAAGAAGAAATGGCAATTAGAGCAAAACTTTTAGAACATGTTGCAAAAAGAATTTTAGACAGAATTTACAATGAAATTCCTTTAGTAAATAAAGCGACTGTTGGTGTTTCTAAAATAAATCCTCCTATTGAAGGCGATGTTCATTTAGTTACTATTGAGATGAGTAGGTAGTTTTTATTTAATACTTAAAGTTGAATTAAATTTCGTAACTATTCACTTTCTTTTTCTCACAAAGGCGTGAAGATGCTAAATTGTGCTTGAAAACTAATTGCCATTAATATTAAAAAATAATATTGCATTTTTTTAAAATTAAAAATAAACGAATCAAAAACACATTAAAACCTAGCATTTTTATGGATTTTTAAGATTTTTATTTTGTTTTAATCTTTGTGTAAAAAGATGAATAAATGGTTAAGAAGAATATAAATTTTAACGAATTTAAATATTTTAATAGCAAATGTAAATCCATTTTATTTAAAGTTGTTTTTTATTTGTAATTTTACAATATAATTAATGCCCTCAATTATGAAAAAATATTTATTTATATTATTAGTTGTTCTATTTTCGTGTAAAACACATATTATACCACCAGAGCAAACGTATGTTCCAAATAAAGC
>CAZYKN010000122.1:0-6310 GCA_964648135.1 uncultured Flavobacteriaceae bacterium | reverse complement strand
TGTTAATGCTTAAAATGGCGTATTTTTGTAAAAACCATGCTCATATTGTGTGTATCGCAATAATCGATAGATAATTGATCTTTAATAGAACCTCCAGGTTGTATAACAGCTGTAATTCCAACTTGGTCTGCAATTTCTACACAATCTGGAAAAGGGAAAAAAGCATCGCTTGCCATAACAGCTCCTTTTAAATTAAAGTTAAAATGTTGTGCTTTGGCAATGGCTTGGTTAAGCGCATCAACACGTGATGTTTGTCCTGTTCCACTCGCTAATAATTGTCCGTTTTTTACCAAAACAATCGTATTAGATTTGGTGTTTTTACAAATTTTTGAAGCGAACAATAAATCGTCTATTTCTTTTTCTGACGGAGCTGTTTTTGTTGCTTGAACTAACATTTTTCTAGTATCTGTAATAGAATCTTTGTCTTGAACCAAATATCCGTTTAAGCAAGTTCTAACAGTAGTTAAAGGCAAAATAACATCTTTTTGAATAAGTATAATTCGGTTTTTCTTTCCTTTTAAAATTTGTAAAGCATCTTCATTGTAGGAAGGAGCGATAACCACTTCGCAAAATAATTTATGAATTTCGTTTGCCGTAGCAACATCAATTTCTTTGTTTGTAATTAAAATTCCGCCAAAAGCAGAAATAGGATCTCCAGCAAGCGCATCAATATAAGCTTGGTGTAAATTTTTTCTTTGTGCAACTCCACAAGCATTATTATGTTTTAAAATTGCGAAAATTGGATCATCATTCTGATTAAATTCTTGGATGATATTTACCGCTGCATCAACATCTAATAAATTATTGTAAGAAAGTTCTTTTCCGTGAAGTTTGTCAAATAAATTATCAAAATCACCAAAAAAGAAACCTTTTTGATGCGGATTTTCGCCATATCTTAATTGTTTACCGTTTTGTTCACTGATTTTTAGTACGTTTTCACCTTTATCTGAATTAAAATAATTAAAAATAGCAGTATCATAATGACTTGAAATATTAAAAGCCTTTAAAGCGAATTTTTTACGTTGTTCAAGAGTTGTTTTTCCTTTGTTTTCTGAAATGATTGTTAAAAAATCATCATATTGTTCCATAGAAGAAACACAGATTACATCTTTAAAATTTTTAGCAGCAGCTCTTATTAAGGAAATTCCACCAATATCAATTTTTTCAATAATTTCTTGTTCGCTTGCTCCGCTTTCAACGGTTTTTTCAAACGGATATAAATCCACAATTACCATATCAATTTCTGGAATATCAAATTCAGTAAGTTGTGTTTTATCTGAATTGTTTTCTCGTCTGCTCAAAATTCCTCCAAAAACTTTTGGATGCAAGGTTTTTACTCTTCCTCCTAAAATAGAAGGATAAGAAGTTAAATCTTCTACTGCAATTACTTCAATACCTAAATTTTTTATAAATTGTTCCGTTCCTCCTGTGGAGTAAATGCTAATTCCTAATTCATCTAATTTTTTTACAATAGGAGCTAAGCCTTCTTTGTGAAAAACAGATATTAAAGCCGATTTTGATTGAATACTACGTGTCATTTGTTGTGTGTTGGTGAGTAAAATGCAAATTTACGAAACATTAAATGTTTAATTTTTTTTATATTTGATTTTAATTAAAGGATTATCAACAAGTTTTTAACGATTTTTAGTGTTTGACTAATAAAATTCAGCATTTAAAATTTAACATTCAATATTTAAAAATGTAACAAAAATAGAACTCAGTCGTTTTACTAATAACAACCAAACAAAAAAGATGAATCAAAAGGAGTTTACAACTTTAGTAATGCCATTTAAGGATAAAGTTTTCCGCTTAGCAAAACGGTTCTTAGTTTCTAAAGATTCGGCTGAAGATGCAACTCAAGATATTTATTTAAAATTATGGAGTAATAAAGAAAAATTATCCACTTATAATAATGTAGAGGCTTTTGCAATGACCATGACAAAAAACCATTGCTTAGATGTATTGAAACTGAAAAGTTCTTCTAATTTAAAAATTGTTCATAGTAATTATAAAGATAACAATCAGAATTTAGATAAACAAACCGATGTAAGTGATAGTGTAAACATTGTGCATGAATTGATAAACAATTTACCAGAAAAACAGAAACTTATTATACAACTGAGAGATATAGAGCAATATAGTTTTGAAGAGATTGGCAAGATTCTTGAAATAAAACCTACAGCAATACGTGTTTCCTTATCAAGAGCACGAAAAACAATAAGAGAACAATTATTAAAAAAACATCAATATGGAATTAGTTAAGATAGAAAACTTATTAGAAGCTTACTTTAACGGAAATACTACCATAGAACAAGAACAAGTTTTAAAGACGTATTTTGCCCAAGAGAATGTTCCTGCTCATTTGCAAGAATACAAGCTTATGTTTGACTATTTTGCACAAAATAAAGCTGAAGTTAGTAACCAACCAATACAAGTAAAAACTAAAAAACAGACTTGGAATTTAAAATGGTTATCCATTGCAGCATCACTTGTTTTACTCTTTACTATTTATAAAATGGTTCCTTCAACAGACAATTTTACAAGTTCAGAAAGAGCAGAAGCACAACGAGCTTACGTAGAAAGTCAAAAAGCATTTAAGTTAATTTCAAACAGTTTAAACCGAGGAAATAAAACACTTGCTTTTGCACAAGATTACGAAGCTACAAAAAACAAAATTTTTAAATAACAACTAAAAACAAATACAATGAAAACAATAAATAACAAATATAAAATGAATAAAAAAACACTAGTAATCATGTTTTTAATGGCAATTACACCGTTAATTTCTTTTTCGCAATCTCTTTTTGAAAAATACGAAGATTTAGATGAAGTAAGTACTGTTGTAGTAACAAAAAGTGCCTTTAGATTAATGGGTAAAATTGGAAGCGATAGTGAAGAAGCAAAACAATATATTCACGATGTACAAAGTTTAGATAACTTGGCAGTATATTCAACATCAGATGCAGGTGTTGCTGCCAATATGAAAGCTGATGTAAAAAAATACTTAAAATCAGAAAAATTATCAGAACTTTTTAGAGTAAAAGATAAAAATGGGAATGTTAAAATTTATGTACGTGAAGGTAAAGATGATGAGCATGTAAAAGAATTATTTATGTTTATTGAAAATATAGATAAAGTAAAGATTGATGGAGAAACTATGAAAGCAGTTATTGTTACCCTTACAGGTGATATTGATTTAAACAGAGTAGGAAAAATTATTGATAAAATGAATATTCCAGGAGGAAATCATATCAATGAAGCAACGCATAAATAAACTACGAACAAACTAAAACCTTATAAAAATGAAAAATTTAAAATATTTAAGCTTGCTTTTTATGGTATTGCTTTTAAACATATCTTGTAAAGACGAAACTTCAATTCAACAATTTTATGTAGATAGTGAGAATAATGACGATTATTTAATGTTAGATATCCCAACAAGCATTGTAAGTTTACCAGATTCGGCTACACCAGAAGCAAAACAAGCGTATAATTCAATTGATAAAGTTAATTTGTTGGCTTTTAAAATTAATGAAACAAACAAAGCCAATTTTCAGACAGAAAAAACAAAAGTGCTTAACATTCTTAAAAATCCGAGTTATATTGAATTGATGCGAGTAAATAGTAACGGAAGAAAAGTTATTGCTAAATATGTAGGTTCAGAAGATCACATGGAAGAAGCTTTAATATTTGTATCAGATAACAATCAAGGTTTTGCTCTAGCAAGAGTACTTGGTGATGATATGAAACCAGAAAATATGATTAAACTGCTAAATAGCATCCAAAATATTGATAAGGATAGCGAAGTGTTTTCTAAAGTAGAGCGGTTCTTTAAATAAGAACATTCTAATAATGTTTTGCGTAGATACATCCAATTTGGACGTATCTACGCAAATTGTTTTTAACTCTTTTTTAACGTACAATATCGTAACAATAAATGTACTTTTACACCAAATACACAAACAATAAATCTACATAAATGAGATATTTAAAATTAATATTTTTAGTAAGTTTTTTAACTTTACTAACAGTAAACGCTCAAGAAAATCCATATAGAGCATCAAGAGAAAAAATAAACGATTTAGTACATACCAAACTTAAAGTACAATTCGATTTTGAAAATAGCCAAATGCCAGCAGAAGCATGGGTAACCTTAACACCACATTTTTATCCTGTTCAAGAAGTAACTTTAGATGCTAAAGCAATGCTTATTGAAAAAGTATCAAGAAACGGAAAAAAATTAAAGTATGACTACGATGGAAAACAGCTTAAAATTAAATTAGGAAACTCCTATGCTAAAGGAGAAGAATATACTGTTTACATTAAATATGTCGCTCGTCCAGAATTGATTAAAAGTAAAGGTTCTGCTGCTATTACAGATGAAAAAGGATTGTATTTTATAGATCCAAAGGGAACAGATCCAGACAAACCAACAGAAATTTGGACACAAGGCGAAACTCACGCTAGTAGTGTTTGGTTTCCTACCATTGATGCTTCTAATCAGAAATCAAGCGAAGAGATTTATATGACTGTGCCAAGCAAATATGTAACGCTTTCTAACGGATTGTTAATCTCTCAACAAGAAAATAGCAATGGAACACGTACCGATTATTGGAAAATGGACGAAAAACACGCTCCATATTTGTTTTTTATGGGAGTTGGTGATTTTGCAATTATAAAAGATAGTTATAAAGGAAAACCTGTAAATTATTATGTAGATCACGAATATGCTCCTTATGCACAAGAAATTTTTGGGAACACTCCAGAGATGATGGAGTTCTTTTCTAATTTAACAAAAGTTGAATTTCCTTGGGTAAAATATAGTCAGATGGTTGGTGTTGATTATGTAAGTGGTGCAATGGAAAATACTACCGCAACTTTACATAGCGATTCGGCTTACCAAACTTCAGGACAATTGGTAGATGACAATACTTGGGAAGATGTGATTGCTCATGAATTATTCCATCAATGGTTTGGTGATTATGTAACCACAGAAAATTTCAGTAATTTAACTGTAAATGAATCTTTTGCAGATTATAGCGAATATCTTTGGCGTGAATATAAATACGGAAAAGATCATGCAGATGAGCATCTGTATAAAACAACACAACAATATTTAAACGGAAATAATTACGATAAAAATTTGGTCCGTTTTCACTATAAAACAGAAATGGATATGTTTGATGCCGTTACCTATCAAAAAGGAGGTGCCATCTTACACATGTTACGAAATTATTTAGGTGATGAAGCTTTCTTTGCAGGATTGCATAAATATTTAGAGGATAATAAATTTGGAACTGGTGAAGCGCATCAGTTGAGGTTAGCCTTAGAAGCCGTGAGTGGTAAAGACCTAAATTGGTTTTTTAATCAGTGGTATTTTAGTAATGGAAATCCTATTCTAGATATAAAATACGATTATGATGCAACCAATAAACAAGCTTTAATCACAGTTAAGCAATCCAAAAAGAATTTTAAATTTCCCGTAAAAATTGATGTTTATTCCAATGGAAAAAAAGAGCGATTTAATATTTGGGTTGATGAAACCGAAAAAACCTATTCCTTTAAAGCAACTAAAAAACCAGATTTTATTGACTTTGATGTAGATAAAGTACTCATTGCTAAAATTACTGATAATAAAACTTTAGAAGATTATATTTATCAATACAACAATACAAATTCTTATAATAATAGGAGAGAAGCTATAGCTGAATTGTCTAAGCAAACAGACCATCCAGAAGCGGTTAAAACTTTAATTAAAGCGTTAAACGATAAGTATTTTGGATTGAGAATAATGGCTTTAAAAACAATGGATTTAACAGAGGATAAATATAAATCAGCCAAAAAAATCATTGAAAATTTAGCTAAAAATGATAAAAAAACATTAGTTAGAGCGGTTGCCTTAGATAAATTAGCTGCTGTAAATAAAGACATCTCTATTTATGAAAATGCTTTTAAAAGTAAATCGATTGCTATTAAAAAAGTCGCTTTAAGAATTATGAATAGGTTAGATGAAAATAAAGCCTACCAAATAGCCAAAAGCATTACAGACAAAAGCGAAAAAGAAAGTATGAAAGATGCTTTAATTGCTATTTATTTAAAGCAAGAAGACAAATCGCAATACAATTTTATAGCAAAAAATATTTTAAAAGGAATGTTCTTTTCGCAAGATCCAAAAATTCAAGGAATTTACCAATGGGCTTTTCAAACCATAGCATCAAGTGATGATTTACAAGCAACAACTACTATGGTAAATGATTTTGTAAAAGCAGGATTAAAATACAAACAATACGGTGTTGATAAAATGGTAAAA
>CAZYKN010000121.1:0-6354 GCA_964648135.1 uncultured Flavobacteriaceae bacterium | reverse complement strand
AACAGATGATAATTCCATTAAACAAATAATCGGTTCACGATTCTTAACAGTTCAATTGGTCGGAGAAAAAATTGGAGATAGAGATTTTGAAAAAGGTATTGGAACTTATCCAACAATAAATGATGAAGTTCATTTAGTTATTGAAAAGGATTTGTTCGAGATATATGGTCAAAAAGATTCAAATTCTATCGAAATAGGCAAACATTCTTCATCTGAAAACTTAGCCGTTTATGTAGACATACATAAACTAATATTAAGGCATTGTGCAATTTTAGGTTCAACAGGTAGTGGTAAATCAAATACAACTGTTAGTATTCTAAAAGCAATGCTAAATGATTACAATGGTTCTCGAATTATATTAGTTGACCCACACGGAGAATATGCAACCGCATTTCCTGACGCAAAAGTTTTTAAAATTAATGATGCTAAGAATCCTTTGTTTATACCATTTTGGTTAATGAATTTTGATGAATTGGCATTTTTTCTTGTAGGTGCAAAACCAACTGACGACCAAAGACCAGAATATCGTTTATTCAGAGCAATGATTGAAAAGTTCAAGAAAGAAAATCATAATAAATTAAAAGCAGGAAATGTAGATAAAAATCTCATAACTGCCGATTCACCTATCCCATTTAATGTAAGAAAAGTGTGGTATGAAATGAATTGGTGGTTAAATGCTACTTTTTCAAATAGTCCATCAAACGAGCAAACAAAAGCAACAGCTAAGGAAACAAAAATAGGTAATTTTGAGAATTTGGAAATGGCAGAATTTGAACCTTATGCTATGACAAATCAAGAACCTTATAAATCAAAACATCAATATTATTATTCATATGAAAAGAAAATTCTTTCACGAATAAAAGATTCGAGATTTGACTTTCTTTTTAATCCAGGGGATTATAAAGATGAAACTTCTACCAAAGACCTAAATAATCTTTTGAATGAATGGATTGGAAACAAAGAAAAATTAACAATATTAGATTTAAGTGGAGTTCCTTTTGAAGTCTTAGATATAACTATTGGCTTGATTACAAGATTTATATACGACAGTATGTTTTGGGGTCGATTTGAAGATTACACTGGAAAAAACAGACCATTATTACTTGCTTATGAAGAAGCACATACATATTTAAACAAAAACGATAATAATAGTTATTCTAAAAAGGCAGTAGAACGCATATTCAAAGAAGGTCGTAAGTTTGGAGTTGGTGCAATGGTTATTACTCAAAGACCATCTGAAATATCAGAAACAATTTTAGCACAAGTCGGAACACTAATTGCTTTGAGATTAACTAATTCAAGTGACCAAGGGATTGTTAAATCTACAGCACCTGACAACTTAAATAGTCTGATAGATTTATTGCCATCTTTAAGGATTGGTGAAGCAGTAATTGTAGGGGAATCTATAAAAATTCCGTCAAGGGTTAGGTTAAAATTGAACAACCCAAGACCTTCAAGTGAAGACCCCAAACTTGTAGAAGAATGGAGTAAAACTTTTGAACCAAATAACGATAACTACAAGTCAGTTGTAAAGAAAATAAGAGAACAAAAAATATAATATTATGGATAGAAAATATATTGAATCATCAATGATTAGAAGTATCGGGTTTGATTCCGAAAGTTCAACTTTAGAAATCGAATTTAACAGTGGTGCAGTTTGGCAGTATTCTGATTTTCCAGAATCTGAATGGTATCAATTTGAGAGTTCTGAATCTAAGGGAAAATTTTTCCTTAGTAATATAAAAGGTCAATACTCTGAATATCAAGTTGGATAGACAAAAAGGTATGCCCATAACAAAGTGTATAGTTAATGGCGGATATGTGCTAAATATCAGCATTTTAGCATTAAATAAAATTTGTGATAAACTGAAAAGTAAGTGCTTTGAAATCCGCCACTAACCATACACAAATCGTTGTGCGTAACGAAAAGAATGAAATAAGAACTAAACGTTGAAGTGAATTTTTAGGAAATATCTCGCTTAATTTGGTGGCTTGTGAGTTGAATAAAACTAAAATTCGGAATTTAGAACTTGTTCATAAAAAAAAAGCAATTTGCTTGAATAAAATAATAAATTGAACAAAATTTAATTAATTATAAAAAACTAATAAAAAAACTATAAAAAATGAAAAAATACATCTTATTATTAATTGTAACAATATTATTGTTTAATTCCTGTGGAAGAAAAAAAAGTGAACAAATGCTTTATGATTATCAACAAAAAAATTTAAAAACACTAAATTTTGATTTAGAAGATTTAAACTTTAAAATACATAAAATTGAAAAAATTAAAAATATTTTAGCAGCAGATAGTCTAAAAATAATTAAAAAAGAATTAGCAGAATATTGGAAAAAAAATCCAGAACAATCACTTATAGATACTTTAAGTTTTAAATATGTAAAAAAAATCATTAATAATTCTATTAAACAAAATGATACATTGGCTAAATTGTATCAAAAATCTCTTTTAACTGCAATTAAACTTGGTGATTATTCATTCAAAGTTGAATCGAAAACAAAAAGAGACGAAGTTATAGATGAATTATATAAAAATAAAAAATTACTAATAAAAGTTGAAGAACTTGAAAAATATTATAATAAATTATCTGTAAAACCAGACTCTGTTATCTCTTCAAAATATTTAGCAAAATATTCAATGAAAAATCCATTATTAGGAAATGTAAAACAAACGTTTGAAAAATTCTTTTATTCAGACCCTGTTCAAACAAAATTTATTAAAGAAGAATTAGTAAATGAAGATAAATAAAATTATTAAAAAAATTAATTTAATGATAATATAGTGTCATATTTCAATTAATAATAATTGTATCTAAAACAAATAAAATAACCGAAACAATGATGATAATACGCTAACGCACAACAATTTGTATAAGCAATAGCAAGTGAAGGTTAAATTCTATGGGTAGTTTTGTGTTTGCACCGCAAAATTTTTTCAAAATTTTGCATTGTTTAAATTAAGTTGGTAAATTTTGAAAAAGATTTGCTATCTTTGTGTAGTTGAGCAAAGTTACTTTTGTATAAGTTGCTACTGCTCATACAAGTAGCCGTTGTATGCCATTTCTTTCGATGAAAATAGCAATAAATATTTTTGCTAACCGTAGTTGGTAAAAATAATAATTGGGAAAAATATCGAAATTATAAATAATTAATAACTAATTTTTTGACGTTAATTGAAATAAAACGCTAAATACATAAATTGTAAAAAAAATAAAAAACTATGATAACTTTTATCACTATTGTTCTGCTTATTACTATATCATATTTTGTAATAATAGAAAAATATATCCTAGCATCAATATTATCTTTAATAGTTTTTATTGGTATAATTACCTATAAAATTAATTCAGGAGCAATTAAACCTTTCAATGTTCTAAAAACATCTGAATTAAGAAATAATCTAGAAAAATATAATAATACTGAAATTAGAATAGAATTTGCAACTGTGTATAAAACTAAATTTATTAAAAAAGATAAGAAAGGTAACATTTTGATCGAATTTAGCATTTATAATGGAAACACATTTTATAATTTAGACAAAAACATTAAACAACTTGAAAAAAACTCTATTAAAGCCTTTGCTTGGATCCCTGCAAAATCAGATTTATGGAAAACATATTTAAAACCAAAAAGGAAATCTTTTATTAAAAGACTTTGGTATGGTAGAACAACGACGATATCTACATTTTGTAGATTAAAAATAAAACATAATCAAATTTTTCTTAAAGAATTATCACCAATGGCTAATTCTGATTTTATAAATCTACCTTATGATTTAAGTTATAGATTTTTCAATTCATTTCTATCTCAGAAAACATCTGGTATAATTTCAATCATTATAGAAGTTATTGCTTTATTTATAATGTTAATATTAATTATTTCTGGTGTGAGTTTTATAGAATTGGATTATTAAAATTAGGAAATATTAAAATAAATAATCGTAAATTTTAAATAAAAACGGCATACAACAATGCATATACCCAATGGCGACTAAGTGCTTATAAATAAAATTTTTGGCTAAACCGAAAGGTAAAGGAATTTTTATTAACTTTGTGTTGTTAAAGTTCGCCACTGGGCATATGCTCACCGTTAGCAAAAATTAAAGAAAACTGCCGAAAATAATGTTTAAAAAATAAAATAATCACTAAAATTAATTAAAATGAAAAAAATTAAACTTCTCGCTTTATTTGTAATAATGTTTATTGCTATTAATAGTTGTAAAAAAGATGATGAAAAACAAGACAACAATCAAGTTGAAATGACTGAAAATGGATTAGTAAAAGATGTTGAACCTATGCAACAAGATACAATTATTGTGAATTCAACAATGAACTATACGGTAAATCAACCTGTTAATCAAAATGATTTTACTACTACATATGAACTAACTTTAAATAATTTTCCTACCAATAAAGTAAAAAAAGGTGCTGTTATAGTTGATAATACAGGTAAAGGTAGGATATGGGTTATTACTAATACACCAAATTCACACACAGGTCAAAATAACAAACTCTCTGGTGTAACAGTTTCAGCTTTTTTAGGCTCATTAGCATCTTTATATAAAAATGTAATTATTGAATTAGCAACACCTGAAAATAGAGCTAAAACAGCATCAAATAATCCTAATAAATTAGAAAGTGGTAAATTTAAATTCATTACAGCAAATGGAACTTCGACAGAATTAAATATCAACAATATAAATATTCCAGAATATCAATTCAATAATGGAATATCTTTTTCAACTAATTCCAATACTGTTAACTTGACTTTTAATAATTTTCATATTTACAGTAATGCTAATAACACACTTAATGTAACTATTCCTAATGGTACAATCAAGATAAATAATGGTTTAGATTTAAAAATGAAATACAATCCAATTGAAGGGGTCATTGGTGGGGTTACAATGTCTTTGGGAGCATTAAAAAATCTAAAAACTTCCTTATATACCGCTATTGATACAGACTTAAATTTAAATTTACAAGCCACAACAGCAGGAAATTATAACATTGTAGATGAAGAAGCTACATTAGGTCACTACACAAAACTAATACCTTTGGGTTATATTATCCTTTCAGTTGATGTAAAACTTAAAAGCAAACTAAATGTTAATACAAATGCTCAATTAAATGTAACACCACACATCATAAACAAAAACAATTATGAAACACGAATTAATTATGACGGTGAACATTTATCTAACTCAAATATGAATATTTTTCATCAAAATGTTGAGAGTAATCTTCAAACTTCCGTAACAGGAGGTTTTGGTCTAAGTCAGAGATTAGACATATATCCGGAAGTTGAAGTTTATATCTACGGCTTAATTGGACCATCTGGTAAAATTATACCATTTGAAAATTTCAATGCTAATGCTCATTTAAATAATGGATTAGTTACTTGGGACGAAAATATTAGTTTAGGTTTAGATTACTATGCATCAATGGATATTTCATTATTCCATTACGACCAGCAAACACAATCTTTAATAAATTCATCAGGCAATTTATTTGAAACAACCATTTATCAGTCACCATCCCAAACAGAAGTTATTAGTGGTGATAATCAAACAGGTATGGGAGGTACACCATTATCTTCACCCATTAAGATTAAAGTAACTGATAACTTAAATAATGCCATAAGCCAAACACCTGTTTTCTTTGAAATTGTTTCAGGTGGTGGTAGTATTGATAATAATTATGTTTATACAAATAGTAACGGTATAGCAGAAGCAAATTGGACATTAGGTAATATCGCAGGGGCTCAATCACTAAAAATATATTTAAAAGATGGCAATGAAGCAATAATTTCAGGAACTGAAAAAATTATAAACGCAACAGCAACAGGATTATCTACTATACCCGTTGTAGAGACATCATCTGTTGTAGTTGTCTCTAATACATCTGCTACTTCTGGGGGTACAATATATTCTGATGGTGGAAGTAATATAGTGACAAAAGGCGTGTGTTGGAGCATATCTCCTAATCCAACAATTTTAGATGCACACACAAATGATGGTTCTGGAAGTATTGCTTATGGTAGTACTATTACAGGTTTACAACCCAACACAACATATTATTTACGTGCATATGCAACAAATAATACTGATACAGGCTATGGTGATGAAGAACAATTTACTACATTTAGTGGCGGACAAAACACCTTTACAGGACAAACCGTACTAGTAAACGGTGGTACATTTACAATGGGTAGCCCAAGTGGTACAGGTAATAGTGGTGAACACCCACAACACAGCGTAACAGTAAGCAGTTTTCGTATCAGCAAATACGAAATAACCAACCAACAATATGCCGATTTTATGAACGCCATAGGTGCAG
>CAZYKN010000120.1:0-6410 GCA_964648135.1 uncultured Flavobacteriaceae bacterium | reverse complement strand
TAGGTTGTCAGATGCTATCATAAAAGGTGAATGAGTGGAATATAATATTTGGTAATCATCAGATAAATCTTCAATGAATCTCAATAAGTCGGCTTGTGCAGATGCGTGTAAATTAAGTCCTGGTTCATCTAAAAGTAATATGTAGTTAGAATTTTCATCTTCTTGAATACGTTTAAACCAAACTAAAAATGAAAAAAACCAATTAAAACCTTTACTTCTATTTTTCAATGGTAATGAAACACCTTTATTTTTTACTCTGATGTCTAAAATATGTTCAACAATTCGTGTATCACCACTATATTTGTTTTGTTTTTCTTTTTTATCGATTCTAAATGTAATATGCAAATTTTTATTAGTTGCCCAATATTTAAACAACTCATCAGATATTATTGCTTCGGTTGCCTCTAATTCTGCTATAAAATTTTCAAAATCATTACTTTTTATAATTTGATTAGTATCTATATCTGCAAGTTCAAATAAGGCTTTTGCGGTTTTTAATTCATTATCTTCAAGTTCATTTTGATTTAATTTTTCAATACTAATTCTTGAAGGAAGTGAATAATACTCGTCATAATATAAGAATTTAGGCATGTTTGGCTTTAAATAAACTCTCGAAATATATTCACTTATAGAATCACTACTCCAATTCCATTCATTTTCAAAATACTTGTCAAATTCTTTAAGCCCTGCTATATATTTTTCGTCAGAATACTCTGCTTTAAGATTTTCTAAATCTTTTTTGTTTTGAACCTTTACAAGTTTTTCATTAAGAGTTTTACTTGATATGCCAAGATTACTTGTAACATTTTCAACGAATTTTTCTTTATTAACCTTAACATTTGACCAACTAATGTTATTATTATACTTTGTAGTAACTGAAAACTCGGTTGATTCAAAAACACCTTTTCCAATATCAGTTTCAATCTTTTGGATTAAATTCTTATCAATATCATAAGTGCAAATTATTGCTTTTGGAACAATGCCTGATTTATCCATTTTCTTTTTTTGTTTTCTTGGATAATCGTGTGTTGCGTTAAATTTAAAAGATTTATCATCTTGGAAGTAGTTTGTTTTGGCTATTACTTCCAGTGCAGAAGTCTTTCCCGATTCATTCATTCCTACAAGAATTGTAATGTCGTCCTCAATTTCAAATTTTTGAGGTTCTTCAAATGATTTATATTTTATTATTTCAACATTCTTTAATTTCATATTGTCTTATTTTTTAAATTCTCATTCATCTGTGGTGCTTGCAGGTAACGCAAGAATAAAAACTCTACCGTTTTAATGGTATTGTTGTTATTCTAAGTTGTAAAGTTAGCCTAAAAAATTAATTAATGCAAGGATTGTTAATAAAAAATGATAGTAATCAAAAATCAACTTTATGATCTTGCATTTACCTTTTCGTTTTACAATTTACCTACAAATATTTTCAGCTACCTTTTAAATGTGATTCGCTAAATATCAACATTTTAAACAATATCTTAAATCCATTTGGTATAACAACTAAATCAATTTTAAATATATTCGTCTGTCCACCATTCTATAAATGCCTCAATAATAAATCTATTTTTAGATTGTTTTTCAACAACTTCTATATCGCATAATGGAAAAACATATTTCTTTCTACCTTTTCTCACTTCTAGTAAAACACCGTATAAATCTTCAAAACCTACTATTTTTTTCACATTTACAACATCACCCACATATAAATATAAACCCTCTGATTCTTGAATAGATGCTTTAAATGGAAATGACAATTCATTTTCTAAATAATTTATCCAAGTATCACATTGTTTATCAATATTTTTAGAGGTAAATTTTTTAACTACTTTTTTCTTAATATTTTCAATTCTTTCAAAATTTCTCATAATTGCCATTCATTTTTAATAGTATTTCAATAAGCTTCCGCTTCTCCTATCCAATCTAATTTTTCATCTTTAATTATTGCTTTCATCTCATCTAATTCCGTTTTTGAAATTTTTCCAATTTCATTTAAAAAAGTATAAAACTTTTTAAAACTTGCAATATTTTCTTGAATTGTATATTTACTTGCCCAACATACCTTTCTAATAAAATAATCACCCAAAAAACTTCCAATTTCTAAAGCTCCTTTTTCAATTGGAATTATTTCATACCTGAGTAAAAAATCATTTCCATAAAACTCCATATTATTTATGTGGTTTTTAATTGTCTTTGATTTTAATGATTTAGATTGAAGATAATTACTAAATTCAACTAATAATTTATTATTGTTTATTTTCACCTTTTCAACTTGGCGTTCCCAATCTCTATACTCTTTATCATTCATAATGCTAATTCTTAATAATTAAATATTCTTAGCTCATTTTAAAAAATTATACCATAAAATATACATTCTTACACTTCTAAATATTTTGCCTGTTTCTTCACAAATTCAATATAGCGCGATTTTTTAAAATCAAACCATTCTTGTCTATAATTGGAATTATCAATAAGCCATTTAAAATTTCTAAATGGTTTAGATTTGTTTAATGATTGAATTAATTTTTCTTGAAATGCCAAATCGTCAATAGTTTCAGTAAAATCAGCCATTACAATAAAGGATTCTCTAGATGCCATTTTTTCAAATTCAAAATAATCCTTTTTGTTTTTTTCAATTTCTTGAAGGTCTTCACTCCAAGGGTTCTCTTCATCATCAAACCAATCGTCAGAATCAATAAGACTCATTATTTTTCCTGTTTTTATATTAAAATAACATTTCATTCCGCAATCTAACTCATCTGCAATTTTAATTATTTGTTGTTTTGAAAGTTTCATTATGCTCTGTTTTTAATTACTAACTCCATAAATTCTGCTACCTTATCATAACTCAATTTATTTTCCCAATATCCTTTTTCTTTAAAATACGAACCCACAATAAATGCATCGGCAAGAGGTAAATAGGTTAAAATATTTTCTTTTGTAATTCCAGAGCCAACAAAAACTGGAAAATTTAAGGATTCTTTGAGTACTTCCAATTCTTCAGTAGAAGTTTCTGAACCTGTATGATTTCCTGTAACAATTACGCCATCACTTAAAAAAAACTGTGCAGCTTTTGCAGTATCTAGTAAAGAAACATCTTGAGTTAGTGCATGAGCACTGTGTTTTTTCTTAATATCGGTAAAAATAGCCACCTGTTTAGCTTCAATATTTTTTCTATACCGTAATAATTCTCCTGCTTGAGCTTCAATAATTCCTTCGTCTGCTGTATGCGCAAACACAAATCCTTCTGCTCTAATAAAATCAATATTTGCTGCTTTTGCAACTGCTAAAGCTTCTTTATTTGCTCCTGCTAAAATCTGAATACCAATAGGCAATTGAGTTTCTTTTTTAATATAATGGGCAATTAATGTCATTGCAGTACTCACCTCATGTCCTACTCCATTTTTTAAATACGGAATATCGTGCATGTTTTCTATCATAATAGAATCAATGCCTGCTTTTTTATAAATAAGGGCTTCTTCTAAAGCTAAATCTATTATTTGTTGCACACTAAATTGGTGTTTTGGCGTACCTGGTAATGCTTGAACATGAACCATTCCTATAACGGATTTATCTTTTTTAAAAATTGATTTAAACTTTTGCATCTAGAATACTTTTTATGATGTAAATTTACCCAAATAAAATCAATTACAATTCATCTATGAAAAAAAATCATCAAATTACTGTTATTGGTGCAGTTAATATTGATTTAATTGGTTATCCAGACCATAAACTCATCTATAAAGATGATAATATTGGCTCTTTAGAAACTATTTTAGGTGGTGTTGGAAGAAATATTGCGGAAAATTTATCAAAATTGGATTTCAATGTGGAATTTTTAAGTGTTTTTGCTGATGATTACTTCGGAAAAAAAATCATCCAATCTTGCAACGAATTAAATATTTCTACAACGCATAGTCTAATAAAAAAAGAGGCTACAACATCTACTTTTATGGCAATAATGGATAATGAAAACGATATGGCATTGGGAATTTCTGCAATGCACATTTATGATGAAATTCCCCCTAGTTTTATAATGGATAAATTGGATTGCATTAAACAAAGTCCGTATTGTGTTTTAGAAACCAATATGCCACAATCTATCCTAGAATTAGTCGTAAAAAATGCGCCAAATACAAAATTTGCATTAGATGCTGTTTCTGGAACAAAAGCCTTAAAGGCTAAAAACATTTTAGCAAATTTAACTATTTTAAAGTGTAATTTAATTGAAGCCGAATTATTAAGCGGAATTTCAATTGCAACTAAAGAAGATTACGATAAACTCGTTCATCATTTCTTAAATATTGGTGTTCAAAAAGTTTTTATTACTTTAGGAAAAGAAGGCTTAATTTACGGAAATCATCAAGAGGTTTTTAGACTTAAATCTAAAGAAGTAAAACCAGTAAACACCACAGGAGGAGGCGATTCATTTATGGCAGGGTTGCTCTTGGCAGCATACCAAAATTTTGATATTCATAAAATGGCAAAAATAGCTACTGCTTGTGCTACACTTACCATACAACACAAAAACACCGTACATCCAAACATAAACAAAGAACTTATCTTAAATTTGAGTAATGAATAATTATATTGAAATCCATTCAACAATTAAAAAAGCCATTGCAAACAACCAACCTGTTGTTGCCTTAGAATCTACTATTATTTCTCACGGAATGCCTTATCCTCAAAACAAAGAAACGGCACTACAAGTTGAGAAAATTGTACGACAAAACGGAGCTATTCCTGCAACTATTGCTATTTTAAATGGTAAAATTAAAATCGGTTTAACCGAAGAAGAAATTGATTATTTAGCAAAATCTGGCACTAAAATAGTTAAAGCAAGTAGAAGAGATTTACCATATCTTTTATCTCAAAAAATTGATGGTGCTACAACGGTTGCTTCTACCATGATTGGAGCAAATTTAGCAGGAATAAAAGTGTTTGCTACTGGAGGAATTGGTGGTGTGCATCGTGGTGCTTCGCAAACTTTTGATATTTCAGCGGATTTACAAGAGCTTGCAAACACTAACGTTGCAGTGGTTTGTGCTGGTATTAAAGCGATATTAGATTTAGAACTGACTTTGGAATATTTAGAAACTTTTGGAATTCCATTATTAGGTTACAAAACAAAAGAGCTTCCTGCTTTTTACACACAAAAAAGTGGCTTTAATGTGAATTATAAAATGGAAAATCCACTAGAAATTGCGCAACTTTTAAAAACAAAATGGGATTTAAACTTAAAAGGTGGAGTGGTTATTGCAAATCCTGTTCCTAAAGATAAAGAACTCAATGTTGATTTAATGAACAAAGTGATTGATGAAGCACTCATTGAAGAAAAAAAATTAGGCATAAAAGGTAAAGAAAGTACACCATTTTTACTAGGAAAAGTAAAAGAACTTACCAAAGGGATGAGTCTTAACGCTAATATTGAATTGGTGTATAATAATGCTAAATTGGCTTCACAAATTGCGGTTGAGTGTGCAAGGATGAAGGCTTAGTATTTAGTTTATAGAGTTCGTAAATACTTGAATATTTTACAACTCTACCTTGTATATAATAACTGTTTAGGCTCATTTATCACCCTACTTTGATATCGTATTTTGCTAAAAGTCCCAAAATATTCTCAATGGAAAATTTTGCTTTTTTTATTTTATTAGATTCTGGGTCAATTTCAAAATTATATGCTGTTTTAAAATTGGCATTTTCTAGTATTGTATTTTGAAAAGTGGCTCTGGTTAAATCACAATTATTAAAAATAGAATGTGATAAATCACATTCGCTAAAATCTGTTTCGTGCAGTTGTGAATTTTTAAAATTGGTATGCTTTAATTTTGTTTTATAAAAAATAGAGTGATTTAATACACAGTTTTCAAATGATATTTCAAGAGCAAATTCGTTGCAATCTTCAAAGTTTAGTCCTAGCATTTTGCAATCTTTAAATTTTACGTTTCTTAATGCTGTTTCTGTCAATTTAACCATACTTAGATTACAATTTATAAATTCACATTCTGAAAATAAGATATTGGCTAAATCGGAATTTGAAAAATCACAATTTGAAAATGTACAATATTCATATTCTCCTTTTTCAAGTGGTTTCTTTGTGAAAATTAATTTGTCAAATTCTTTATCTTCTATGTATATCTCCATTTTATAAGTTACTGATTGATTGTGTTATAGGTTGATATAATTGGAATTTTCGGATTTTAAACGCCAAAACTTTGGGTTAAACACTTAACTTTGCTAAAATACTAAATTTTGAGTTAAGCACAAAACCGCAATTACTGTTATACGTTGTTAGCCACCGTTTTTATTGATTTTTTCTTTTTTATATTCCAATTCTATTTTTTTAATTTCTTCCTTTTCTTCTTTTGTAAACATTTTTTCAGTTGCGTGATTTATATTAAAATATA
>CAZYKN010000119.1:0-6510 GCA_964648135.1 uncultured Flavobacteriaceae bacterium | reverse complement strand
GTGTAAATCTGCGTAATCTATGATACATTTTAATTACATTTGTAACTAATAAATATACATTATGAATACATTTTTGCAAAAAACCATCCTTTTAGTAATTATTTTTGTTTTATCGAGCTGTTCATCAGTAGAAAAATACAACGCTTCCATAGCCAATAAACACAGTCCGCAAGAACTAAAAGAAGATGTTGATTATGCTTATGAAAAACTACAAAAATTGCATCCAAATTTGTATCATTATATTTCAAAAAAGGACTTAGAGGCTAATTTTAATTCGCTTAAAGCGGAATTGGTTAAGCCATTATCAAGTATAGCATTTTATAAAAAAATTGCTCCAGTAATTGCAAGCATTGGTCAAGGACATACACAGATTTCTTCTCCTCATAAACGGCAAACTAAAAAAGAAAAAAAGAAGTTTGGAAAACGTAAATATTCTTTTAGAACCCTACGCTTTACTACTGTGAAGAATAAAATATTTATAGACAAAGGTTTCGGTAGAGATAGTTTACTGCTTAGAGGAACAGAATTACTTAAAATTGAAGAAGAAGATGTTCAAAAATTAGCAAATAAATATCAAAAATTAGTAACTGGCGATGGTTATAATACAAATTTTGAACCTGAAATTGTAAGAAAGCAAATTGGAAGTTTTTATTACTATACCCATCAATTAAAAGACAGTATTCAATTAACCTTAAAACTTAATGATAGTATTTTTTCTAGGTATCTTTATGCGTTTCCAAAAAAGAAATCAGCAAAAAATAAAAAGAATAAAAACAAGACGAAGGCTAAACTTTCTAAAGCTGAGCGTAAACTAGCAAAAAAGAAAAAACGAGCTAAAGAAGAATGGGAATGGAATCACGGTTATGATAAATTCACCAAAGAAAGTGTTCGTAATTTTGAGTTTTTAGAAGCGAGTAATAAAAAAGTTGCATACCTTAAAATTAGAGGTTTCCATAAAGGAAATTATACAGAGTTTTACGATTCTGTTTTTAAGAAAATAGATTCGGCAAAAGTTAATAATCTAGTTATTGATTTACGGAATAATACAGGAGGACGATTAGCAGAAATTGCTTATCTAAATTCGTATTTAACAGACAAAGAGCAAAAATACATCTTGCCAGCAAAAATGACAAGAGCAAATAGTTGGTCTTATCCAATTTATCACTCTTCTTCTGTATTGAAAAAATCATTAGCTTATTTATTTTTTCCTGTAGCAAAGACATTTCAAATACTTAAAGTTAAAAAAATTAAAGGAAAACCACATTTTCATTTTAAATATGCAAAAGCAAGAAAACCAAAAGAAGAACACAATTACAAAGGCAAAATATATGTATTGACCAATGCCATAAGTTTTTCTGCAAGTGCTGTTTTTTCAAGTGTTTTAAAAGCAACCAAAAGAGCTGTAATTGTTGGTGATGAAACTGGAGGAGCGTTTAACAGTACTGTTGCTGGACGTTTTGCAAATATAATTTTACCAAATTCAAAAGAGCGATTAAGAATAGGAGTAATGGTGCTTGAAACTCCATATAAACAGAAACCAGATGGTTATGGCGTTAAACCAGATAAATACATACCTACAACTACTTTAGAAAAAGACGAACAATTAAATTGGATTTTAAATCAGATAAATAAAAATTAAAACTCACTAGTAAAATGTAGTTTAACACTAGGATATTTACTTTGTGTCATTTGTATGGTAAAATCAGAATCTGCTAAAAACACCAATTGTCCTTTTTTGTCTTTGGCTAAATAGCGTTGTTTTATTCTTAGAAATTCTTTGTATTCGTTATTTTTTTCATCTTCGGGTTCAACCCAACAAACCTTGTGCATATTTAGGTTTTCATAAGTACATTTGGCACCATATTCGTGTTCTAAACGGTATTGAATAACTTCAAATTGTAATGCTCCAACAGTACCAATTACCTTTCTTCCGTTAAGGTTAAGAATAAATAATTGTGCAACACCTTCATCCATTAATTGGTCAATTCCTTTGGCTAATTGCTTAGATTTTAATGGATCTGCATTGTTAATATATCTAAAATGCTCTGGTGAAAAACTAGGTATTCCTTTAAAATTTAAGATTTCTCCTTCGGTAAGAGTATCGCCAATTCTAAAATTACCTGTATCGTGTAAACCAACAATATCTCCTGGAAATGATTCATCTACAATTTGTTTTTTTTCAGCAAAAAAGGCGTTAGGTGAAGAGAATTTCATTTTTTTATTTAGCTTTACATGTAGGTAATTGGTATTTCGTTTAAATGTTCCAGAAACAATCTTTACAAAAGCCAAACGGTCTCTGTGTTTAGGATCCATATTGGCATGGATTTTAAAGACAAAGCCTGTAAGTTTTGTTTCTTTAGAATCAACCAATCGAGTATCAGCCATTTTGGGTTGTGGTTGTGGTGCAATTTCAATAAAACAATCTAATAATTCTTTTACTCCAAAATTATTTAAAGCAGAACCAAAAAATACAGGTTGCAAATCACCTTTTAAGTATTCCTCTTTGTCAAAAGGAGGATAAATACCTTCCACCATTTCTAATTCTTCTCGTAAATCTGTGGCGTGTTTATCACCAACAATTTTATCTAATTCAGGATTATTGATATCTGTAAATTCTATACCTTCAGAAATGGTTTGTTTTACATCTCCGTCAAAAATATTCAATTTTTTCTCCCAAATATTGTAAATTCCTTTAAAGTCATAACCCATTCCAATAGGAAAACTAAGAGGAGTAACTCTCAAACCTAATCTTTGTTCCACTTCATCTAGTAAATCAAACGCATCTTTACCTTCACGGTCTAATTTATTTATAAAAACAATGATAGGTATTTTACGCATTCTACAAACAGAAACTAATTTTTCGGTTTGTTCTTCTACACCTTTTGCAACATCAATCACAACAATTACACTATCTACTGCTGTTAATGTTCTAAAAGTATCTTCTGCAAAATCTTTATGTCCAGGAGTATCTAGAATGTTTATTTTTTTTCCTCGATAATTAAATGCTAAGACCGATGTAGCAACAGAAATACCACGTTGTCGCTCAATCTCCATAAAATCTGATGTAGCACCCTTTTTTATTTTATTGTTTTTTACAGCACCAGCTTCGTTAATTGCACCACCAAAAAGTAATAATTTTTCTGTTAAGGTGGTTTTACCAGCATCTGGATGCGAAATAATACCAAAAGTTCTTCTGCGTTCTAATTCTTCTAAAAAGGTCATCTTTGTTTTTTGAGATTGCAAATATAGTTTATTTATCTATTTATGAAAATGGATAAAAAAAAGACCACTTTTTCAAGTGGTCTAGCTTTTATTGTTAAACTTAAGTTTAAGATCCTAATTTAATAAATTTGCTTTTAGAAATAAATTTGTTATTTATAGATTCTCCTAAAACATTAATATCTTTAGTTCTTCTATATTCTTCAATAGCTTGAAGCATTTGCTTCTCGTTTTCTCGGTATAATTTTATTCCTTTTTTTGCCCCTTTATTCATTATTTCGATGTAAAAACCATCTTTTAGTTTTCCTGGTCTTGTTGCAGGTCTTCCCATAATTCTCTTTTCTTTAATATTAATTTGGCTACAATATAACGATTTTTTTTTGAACTGTGCAAGTTTTTAACAATTCATTAACTCGTGAATTTTTAAAACATTGAAAATTAGATAGTTTATTATTTAATAGAAATCACTTTTAGATCAATATCTACAAAAGGCCATTCATCAGTGTCTGTTTTTTCAATGATAATTTTATCAATGGTGTGCATTCCTTTTACAATTTCACCCAAAACAGTATGTTCAAAATCTAAGTGATGTTCTCCTTTTTTACTTTGTACAATATAGAATTCAAAAGGAGTAGAGAGTTTATTTGGATTGTTTTCCCAATCTCTTGCAGCTGCCAAAGCACCTCGTTTGTGTTTGTGATTTTTTCTAAATTCTGGTTTGAGTTTATACTGTTTGTATTTGTTTCTAAATTTTACTGTTTCTAAACGATCGCTATCGCCAAATTGCGCAACAAAACCTGGAACTAATCTGTGAAAACTCGTGGTATTAAAATAACCTTTTTTTGCTAAAAATATAAAATTGGCTCTGTGAATTGGTGTGTCTTTATAGAGTTTTACCGTAAAATTTCCTAAACGTGTTTTAAAAGTTACCAGAGTTTCTGGATTTTGTTTTCCATAAGCAGTAAAAAAGGCTGTAACATTTTTATTGTTTAGTGTATCTGTGTTTTTTTTGGTAATTGGTTTTTTTATCTTTTTTTGTTTTACAACTGGTACGCTTTTTTCAGTGTTTTCGGTTGGTTTTATTGTTGTCTTTTTGCAAGAAAACAATAGAAAGACAATCATTAAAGGATAGACGGAAACACGCATAAATCAACTATTTTTTAATAATTTCGGCTAATAATTTTTTAGCTCTTAATAGTTTTACTTTTACATTGTTCATAGGCTCATTTAATGCAGCTGCAATTTCTTTATAGCTCATTTCTTGAAAAAAGCGTAATTGTATAATTTCTTGATAATGAGGTTTTAATTTTTTAATATCAGCTAATAGTTTGGCTAGATTTTGTTCGGTAATAATCTGGTCTTCAGCAGAAGGTGTGTTGTCTTTAATATTAAAAACGGTATTATCACTTTTAGTGATTGAAATAGTTGTTTTTTTTTCTTTTCTTAAATGGTCAATATAAATATTTTTTGAAATGGTAATTAGCCATGTTTTAAAATTGTATTTATCATCAAAAGCAGAGAGTTTATCAAAAGCTTTAGCAAAAGATTTTATGGTAATATCTTCCGCTTCATCTTCATTATTGGTTTTTGAAAATTGATAGTTAAATACATCTTTCCAATATGTATTCAATAAAAATTTATAGGCACTTTGGTCGCCATTTCTCGCTTTAATAATACTATCTTTAATGTTGTCTGCCATCTAATTTATATTCCAATTTTTTGGTTTTTGAAAAAGATTTTGAATAAAAATGAACAGTTGAATAATAATCAAAAACAATTCCAAAAAGGGTAAATATATAAATAAATCGCTTTCATTAAGCTTTTTTGCGGAAAAACCGTAAATTAAATATTGAATAAATAGTCTAAAACCAAATAAAACACTTACAAAAACTAAATTTGAAGTAGTCAATAAAAGAAAAATGCCCAAAAACCAAAATAGAAATTGCGAAAGATAAAATAGCCCTAAGAAAAATTGATGAATAGGTTTGTAATGGTTTGCTGTTGAGATATGTCTTCTTTTTTGATAAAGCCATTTTTTAAAATGGATGTGTGGTTTAGAATAAGTAAAACTGTCTTTTGAATAACAGCAACTTACATTGTTGTTTGCAACTTGATTTACAAATAAATCATCATCGCCAGATTGAACGTGTTGGTGTGTTTTAAATCCGTTTACTTTTTTAAAAAGCGATTTTTTATAAGCTAGATTTCTACCAACTCCCATATAAGCTAAACTACTTTTAGCGTAAGAAAAATATTGAATTGCTGTGAGTAATGTCTCAAATCGGATGAGTTTATTGAGCCAAGAATTTCTTTTTTCATAAGCACCATATCCTAAAACAATTTCTTTTCGTTCATTAAAATGTGAAGTCATTTCGCTAATCCATTGCTTTGATACTGGTTTACAGTCAGCATCTGTAAAAAGTAAATGTTCAAATTTTGATGCTTTTATTCCTTCGGTTATTGCCTTTTTTTTATTTCCTGAGCCATTTTTATCTAAATGTACAATTTGAATGTTAGGATAGTTGTCTTTAAAAGATTGCATAACTTCTAACGTATTGTCTGTAGAATGGTCATTCACAAGAATAATTTCAAACGGATTATATTCTTGTTCAATTATAAAAGGAAGGGTTTCGGTTAAATTTTTAGCTTCATTTTTAGCGCAAATAATTATAGTAACAGGAATTTTATTTGTAGCATATTTTTTTGATTTAGAAAAAGCAAATCGACTAAAAAAAATAGCATAAAAAAATGCTTGAATTGAAACAGTTAAATAAAACAATAATTCAAGCATTCTAATATGTAAAAAAGTTTATTTTATTTCTATTGAAGGAGTAACTTTATTATCTAAATTTGTAGCACAACTACCTGATTTTCCACAACCACAAGTAATTCCTTTTTCTTTCATTTTTACATTACTTCCAGCACAAGTACCATCAAATTCTCCATCTTTTTTTGCCCAAATTTTAATGGCAATTCCTGCAAATCCTAATCCTAATATAACCGAAGCTAATACTATTAATTTAAACATAATGTGTTATTTTTAGTATTGCAAATTTATAAAAATTAATATGATAAAAGACTCTTGTTTATAAATAAATTTGATTCTACTACAGATTTAGTGGAAAGATGAATATTTAATAAAATTAAAGATATTAGACCATTAGACATTAGAAAACTAGACACTAGATAATTTGACGGATATTAATTACATTTAAATAAGAATTGTCTAATGTCTAAAAGTCTTTAAGTCTAAAGTCTTTAAGTCTAAAAATCAAATTATTAATCCACAAT
>CAZYKN010000118.1:0-6522 GCA_964648135.1 uncultured Flavobacteriaceae bacterium | reverse complement strand
TCTGCGTAATCTATAAAAAACAAACAATTCACCAAATAACCTTATCTTTGCAAAATGGTTAAAGAGATTCAAATACGGATTAATCTTCACGAAGAATCACAAGATGATATTTTACTTTATAAAGCGTCTAAATTATTAGCAGTTGACAAAAAAGAGATTACAGCAATTAAGGTTTTAAGAAAATCTATTGATGCTCGTAAAGCAGAGATAAAGTTCAACTATAAAATTGCCGTTTATATTGGCGAATCTATTCCAGAAAAATCAAATTATATTTTTGATTATAAAGATGTTTCTAAAGCAAAAGAAATTCACATTATTGGCTTTGGTCCAGCAGGAATGTATGCTGCTTTGCGTTGTATTGAATTAGGATTTAAACCCATAGTTTTAGAAAGAGGTAAAAAAGTACAAGAACGCAGACGAGATTTAAAACTCATTTACCAAGAGCATTTTGTAGATGAAGATTCTAATTACTGCTTTGGAGAAGGAGGTGCTGGAACTTATTCAGACGGAAAACTCTACACTAGAAGTCTAAAACGTGGTGATGTTCGTAAAATTTTTGAAAATTTGGTATATCACGGAGCGACAGAACAAATATTAATAGATTCTCATCCACATATAGGAACAAACAAATTACCCAAAGTAGTTCAGAATATTAGAGAAACAATTTTAAAGTTTGGCGGAGAAATCCATTTTGAATCTCGTGTGGTTGATTTTACCATTAAAAACAATACTATTCAAGCCATTCAGCTAAAAAACGGAAAGGAACTGTCTGTAAAAAAAGTGATTTTAGCCACAGGTCATTCTGCTCGTGATATTTATGAATTATTGTATAAAAAAGAAATTTTGTTAAAGGCAAAATCCTTTGCAATGGGAGTTCGTGTTGAGCATCCACAACAAATAATAGACAGCGTACAATATCATTGTTCCACAGAACGAAATAGTTTATTACCAGCAGCTAGTTATAGTTTAGTACAACAAGTTTCAGGTAGAGGTGTTTATTCTTTTTGCATGTGTCCTGGTGGTTTTATTGTTCCTGCAGCTACATCAAATGGTGAAGTTGTTGTAAATGGAATGTCGCCTTCTAAACGAAATAATAAATTTGCAAATTCTGGAATTGTAGTTGAAATAAACGCAACAGAAGACCTTAAAAAATATGAGCAATATGGTGCTCTAAAAGGCTTGCAATTTCAAAAAGATTTAGAAAAATTGGCTTGGCAAGCTGGAGGAAAAACACAAACCGCACCAGCACAAAGATTAACCGATTTTGTAGAGGGAAATTTATCTAATTCATTAAATGAAACCTCTTATCAACCTGGATTAAAATCGGCTTCATTACACTCACTTTTACCAAAAATTATTGGTGGAAGGTTGCGAAAAGGTTTAAAAGCATTCGGACAAAAAATGAACGGTTTTTACACCGAACAAGCCAACGTAATTGGTGTTGAATCTAGAACCTCATCACCTGTAAATATCCCAAGAAACGAACACCTAGAACATCCACAAATTAAAGGATTATTCCCTTGCGGAGAAGGTGGTGGTTATGCAGGAGGAATTGTATCTGCTGCAATGGATGGCGAGCGTTGTGCCGAAAAAGCTTGTGAATAATTATCAATGATTTTTAACACTATTTGTATTATACCAAAATATCCCAATATTTAGTATAAGAAAACAGTGATACTATGACTTAAAGTCATAGTATCACTATAATACCAAATGAGAAACTACTCACACCGAGACTCAAAGTCTCGGTGTGAGTAAAAACAGTAATGATTAATTCATATTAGGTAAAGTAGTAAAACGTTTTGCATAATCTAACATTTGTTCTGCAAAGGTTTTAGGTTGTGTTACTTTAATATTAGTTATTTCTCCATTTTTATTTTTTAATGGAACTAAAACAGGATTTACAAAACCTCCATAAGGTGCAGATTTGAATTTTGCATTACGATCTAACACTTCCTTATGCAGTGCTTGATCTACTTTTACACCATAAGTTTCTACTAAATTTTTCCCTGCTTGGTAATCACCTTCGGATTTAATACGCTGAATTTCACGCAATAATTTTCCAAAAAGTACACGTAATTTCTTATAATCGTGAATAACAAAATAGGTTTTCCCTTCTTTTTTTACTTTCTCAATAACATTGTCTTTTTTCCCTTTTTCATAAGCCCAAGCAGCAACTAGCTGTCTATTTCTCATGTGTGCTTCTTCAATATCTTTACCTAAATCTAAGCGGATAAGTTGTGTCATCATTCCATTTCTTATATAACCATCATAAGCAGCTCTACCAATACCTTCTGCATTAGGTGAAATTTTCATTTCAACCAATTTTTCATCAGGTAAAAAATACAATCCAACTAAATCTGCTCTTGCTTCTTCTAAAGTAGAGGCATAATTTTTAAGCGTTTCTTTAGGCTGACCAACTCCTTTATTTAATTTACCACTCGCATGACCAACTACTTCGTGTAAAGCAGTGTGTAATTTATCTGCTAAAGCACCATATTTTTCTTCGTATTTTATTTCATCTTCAGAAAAGGCAAATTCTTTTAATCGTCCTTCTCCTCCTGCTCTAGCGTAAGCATCAATTAAATTACCTAATGAAACGGATTTAGAGCCGTGCTGCTCTCTAATCCAATTGTTGTTTGGTAAATTTACACCTATTGGTGTAGAAGGAGAGCTGTCTCCTGCCTCACCTGCTACATTTACTGTTTTATAAGAAACTCCAACTACATTTGGTTTTTTATGTTCGTCCATAATAGACGAATGGTCTTCAAACCATTGCGCTGATTTTGCAACAATTGCCATTTTTTTAGACATTTCAAAATCTTTAATTTCCACAATACTTTCATAAGAGCCACGATATCCTTTTGGATCGTTATACACTTCTACAAAACCATTGATATAATCTATATCACCATCGGTTGAAGTTGCCCAAGCTATATTGTAATCGTTCCATGTTTTTAAATCTCCTGTTTGATAATATTTTATTAGAAGTCCTAAGGCTTTTGCCTGATGCTCATTTTCAGCTACAGCTTGTGCTTTTTTTAACCAAAAGACAATTTTTTCAATAGACTTACCATACAAACCACCAACTTTCCATTTTTTTTCTTTGAGTACACCATTTTCTTTCACTAATCTAGAATTTAATCCTAATTCTACAGGTTGTTTATCCTTTGGATTGGATAATTTTTTATAAAAATCAGTTACCTCTTTGGTTGTAACATCTGCTCCATAAAAATTTACAGCAGAGCTTTCAATTAAGCCTTTTGTAGGATCTAAATTGACTTTTTTAGAATCGGCATCATTAAAAATCACCTCAAATGCAGCTCCTTTTAAAGTGGTTTTAGTAGCTTTTAATAATTCTTTGAGGTATTCCTTAGAAAATTGAGGGTTAAATTTTTCCATAGAATAATGATGATGTATGCCATTTGCAAACCAAATTTGCTTTAAATAAGTTTCAAAATTTTTCCATTCAACAGTATTTTTATCACCTTGATATTGTGTGTAAATATTTTCAAGAGCTCTACGAATAGTTAAGTTATACTTGTAATTTTGATCGTACA
This sequence comes from uncultured Flavobacteriaceae bacterium, assembly GCA_964648135.1. Taxonomy (GTDB): domain Bacteria; phylum Bacteroidota; class Bacteroidia; order Flavobacteriales; family Flavobacteriaceae; genus S010-17. Next base: position 2,962 of record CAZYKN010000118.1, on the reverse strand, counting down.
TAATATCTCTTCCGCTAAGACCAGCTTGTGTTAAATAATAAACGAGTTTTTTTTGTTTTAGGCTTAACGCATTCCATTGCGGAATTTCATAACGCAACACTTTAATATCAGCAAATTGCTCTACAAAAGAACTTTTTTCTGTTTTAGTTGAAGGCTTTGTTTCTTCAACAGTTTCCTTTTTTGGTGTGTTTTTGTGATCTGTTCTACATGAAGTTATAAAAATAACCATTGATAAACTGAGTAGTAGTAGTTTTTTCATTTTGATAATTTTAGAGATTAGAACAAAAGTAGGTATTTGTTCTGTTTTTTAATTTTAAGATGAGCCAAAGCTACTAAAAAAACTTTTAAATACGAAAAGTAACCTATTTTAAAAAAACAATTAAAAATATTTTATTCGTTATTACTGTTCAGTTTATTTACAATTATAAATATATTCATCTAATAAACAATATTTTATGAATAATCATAATAAAAACTTATATCGTTGTTTTTAATTCTTTAGGAGTTGTAACAAATAGTAAAAAGCATTTACCTTTGCCTTAGTATTTGGTTTATACTCTAAAAAAGAAGTAATTCTTTTTAGGTTAGATTTGGTTAGTAAAAGAAGTCTGGAATTTATTTTCCAGATTTTTTTTATTCGTCAAAATCATCTCTTTTTTTTGCTCTCCAATACACAAACCACGCTACACCAATTAAAAAAGCAAATGGCAAAAGAGAGCCAATAATCACACCTATTTGATATTGACCATCAGGAGCATTTTTTAATTTTTCATTGACATCAACTTGTAGAAAAGGTAAGAATAAGAAAAATAATTTTATCATTTTTTAAATTTTTGAAGGGCTTGTTTGGTAAAATCAGACAATACGAGTTCGCCACTTATTTTAGCTCGTTCTGTTAATAAAGTGTCCCAATGTGAAGTATTTTTCCATACTATTTTTTTCATTTCGGCTACAGCTTGTGGGTTATAAGAAGCTATTTTTTGTGCTAAATGGTCAATAGCATCATCTAAATCTCTTTTATTATCAAATATTTTTTGATATAATCCTTGTTGTTTTGCCCAATAAGCCGTTTGCCAATGTGTTGCATCTATGGTCAATTCGGCAAAAGCAGCTAAACCAATTTTACGCTCCACAGCAGGTTCAATCACAAAAGGACCTATACCAATGGTTAATTCAGATAATTTTATATCAGCACTTTCCAAAGCAAAAACATAATCACACGCAGCAATAATTCCAACACCACCACCAACGGCTTTTCCTTGTACTCTACCAATGATAAGTTTTTTACAATTTCTCATGGCATTGATTACATTAGCAAAGCCTAAAAAGAATTTTTTTCCTTCACTTAAAGTGGAAATTGCCATCAATTCATCAAAAGATGCGCCAGCACAAAAAGCCTTTTCACCTTCGCTTTTTAAAACAATTACATTTACTGTTTTGTCATTGCTTAAGCGATTGATATTCTCTACCAGTCTATCTAGTAATGCGCTTGGAAATGAATTACTTGCAGGATGTGAAAAAGAAATGGTTGCAATAGTATTTCTGATACTTGTTAAAATTTCTCCGTTATTCATATTTATAATTGATGCTAAAGAATTAGATGATATATTATTCTATTATTGCTGCATTAGCCGTAACATTTCGGTCAATTTTACGCATTAAACCTTGCAATACTTTTCCAGGACCTACTTCAGTAAATTCTAGACCACCATCGGCAATCATTTGTTGAATAGTCTGTGTCCATTTTACAGGAGCAGTAAGCTGTTTCATTAAGTTTTCTTTAATTTCCTTAGCGGAATTTACCGCAGTAGCTGTTACATTTTGGTATATAGGACAAGTAGGCTCGTTAAAGGTAGTGTTTTCAATAGCTGTAGCTAATTCTTCTCTTGCAGGTTCCATTAAAGGAGAGTGAAAAGCACCACCAACAGGTAGTACAATGGCACGTCTTGCGCCTTTTTCGGTTAAAACTTCACAGGCTTTGTTAATGGCATCAATTTCTCCAGAAATCACTAATTGACCAGGACAGTTGTAATTTGCGGCAACTACAATTCCGTCAATTTCTTTACAAGTATCTTCAACTACTTTGTCTTCTAAACTTAAAACAGCAGCCATAGTGGAAGGTTGTATTTCACAAGCTTTTTGCATAGCTAAAGCTCTTTGAGAAACTAGTTTTAATCCGTCTTCAAAAGATAAAACACCATTAGCAACTAAAGCAGAAAATTCACCTAAAGAATGACCTGCTACCATTTGCGGTTTAAATTTTTCTCCCAACACTTTGGCTTTAATTACAGAATGTAAAAATATGGCTGGTTGTGTTACTTTGGTTTCTTTTAATTGTTCGGCTGTACCCTCAAACATAATATCTGTTATTGAAAAACCGAGTATTTTATTGGCTTTTTCGAATAATTCTTGTGCTAAAGGATGATTTTCATAAAGGTCTAAACCCATTCCTGTAAATTGAGCTCCTTGACCTGGAAAGATGTATGCGTGCATAAATTTGGTTATTTGTTTGGTGCAAAAATACGAAATTGATTTTGTTTTTAAAATGATAATGTTTTTTCCTTTAAATATTTATTATATTTGCAAGGTTTAAAAAAAACAAACGACAAACACTAAAAAACAATCATTATGACAGTAGAAATAACAGATGCTAATTTTGAAGAATTAGTTTTAAAAGCAGATAAACCGGTATTAATTGACTTTTGGGCAGCTTGGTGTGGACCATGTAGAATGTTGCATCCAATAGTAGAAGACTTAGCCAAAGAATTTGAAGGTAAAATTGTTGTTGGTAAATTAGATATTGATACACATCAAGAATATGCAGCTAAATACGGAGTAAGAAATATACCAACAGTACTCATCTTTAAAAATGGAGAGGCTGTTGAAAAACAAGTTGGTGTTGCTCCAAAAAGTGTTTACACTCAAAAATTAGAAGGCTTATTGTAAGAAGTAAAGGGTTAGA
>CAZYKN010000117.1:0-6599 GCA_964648135.1 uncultured Flavobacteriaceae bacterium | reverse complement strand
TTCCTGTTTGTGCAATTATATTTCCACTAATAAATAGTATTGCAATAATTATTATTTTCTTCATTATATATTTATTTAATTGTTTCTAATTTTTCTTTTGTAAATAGCACGTACAATGCTGGGATTATTAATAAAACTAATAAAGTTGAAAGTGATAATCCGCCTATAATAGTCCAGCCTAATGGGCTCCACATTTCTGTTCCTTGGAGTGTTAAGGGTAATAATCCACAAATAGTTGTTAAAGATGTTATTAGTATTGGTGCAAATCGTACTTGACCTGCTTCTAATAAGGCATCATAAACTGTTTTACCTTCATCACGTAATTTATTAGCAAAATCTATTAAAATTATTGAGTTGTTTATCACAATTCCCATTAGGGCAATTAAACCAATAAATGCCATAAATGAAAAAGGTGTTCCTGTAATCATTAGCATATATATGCTTCCAGTAAATGCTAACGGAATAGCTGCAAAAACAATAAATGTTTGTTTTATAGATTTGAATTGTAAAAGCAACACCAACAAAATACCTATAAAAGCAATTAAAGCGGATTGTGCTAATGCACCAAATGCAGATTTTTGATTTTCACTTTCTCCTGCTATGATAAAACTATAGCCCTTAGGAAAATTATATTTATTTAATTTCTCTTTAATAGCATTAGTTAAATCTGCTACATTTTCACCTTTTGCAATATCTGCTCCTATTGTTGCAGAACGTGTAGTATTATAATGCGTAATTTTTCCTTTATTAGTGTTGAATTCAACTTTTGCTAATTGATTTAAAGGGATAAACTTCCCTATTTTACTTTCTACATAAATCTCACTTAAATCGGTAAAATCTCGCTCTTTATCAATTGGTAAACTCAACATTATCTTATAATCTTCGCCTTCTTCAGTTAAAAAATTTCCTGCATTAAAACCTGTCATTGCTGTTCTGATTGTTAAATCAATATCAGATGTTGGCACACCAAATAATGATGCTTTTTCTTTATTTATCGTTATTTGAATGTCTGTTCTTACATCTTTCAATTCATTTTCTACATTAATTACACCATTTACACTTTTAAAAATGCTTTCAACATCATCAGATAGTTTTACTAATACATCCGTCTTATTACCTATCAAAACAACTTCTATTGGATAGGTTGAAGGTACACCTTGTGTAAATTCCTTTATCACTATATCTGCGTTGGGTATTTGGCTAAATTTATTTCGTAATGTTTTTATTGTTTTATTGTAACTTATTTTTTCATAAGCATCTAACTCCACAAATATTTCAGCAAAATCTTTTCTGTTTTCTTCAACTATAAGGTTATTATATACTTTTGGGTTTCCATTGCCTACATTAGTGGCATAATGTTTAATGTCAGAAATGCTATCTAAAATACTTTCTACTTTAAATGTAATATTGTTAGTATTATCTAAACTTGATCCATCACTTGCTGTAACTCTTATTAAAAATTGTGATTTTTCAGCAGCTCCAAAAAAACTTGTTTTTAAATAATTTCCTGATAAAAAAATAGAACTAAAAAATAATATTACGACAAATGCAATCATCTTTTTAGGATTTTTTAAACTAAATGCTAATACTTTTTTATACGTTCCCGAGATAAAACCACTTAGTACTTTTTGTAATGGTTGTTCTTTGATTGGTTCTTTCTTTGCTGTGCTTTTTCTGAATAACCATTCGATTAAAATGGGTGCTATGGTTAGTGCTAATACTAAGGAAACTAATAATACTCCCATTACCCCAATTGGCAAACTAATGGTATAATCTCCAGCTGCATCCGTCATCATTAAAATTGGTAAAAAAGCCAATAAGGTTGTTATGGTTGAACTTACAATTGGCCAACCAACTTGTTTTGTTCCTAAAATGGCTGCTTCTCTACTACTGTAACCTTGTCGCATAAAGCGAAGTGCATTTTCGGTTACCACAATAGCATTATCTACTAATAAGCCCAAAGAGATTACTAAACCTGCAATAGAAATACTTTGCATTGCATAACCAGAGAAATCCAAAACACTTAATCCAATTAGAATAGAAGCAGGAATGGCAATAACAACAACAATACTTAATCTAAGACCAATAGCAATTAAAACTAATAATGCTACAATTAAAATCCCCTGTATCAAATTAGTTAAAAAACCATCTATGGCATTGTTTACATCAACTGATTTATCAATAATAGTATTTAAATTAATATCGTTTGGTAATGCTTTTTGAAAAGGGGTTACTTTTAGTTTAGCATCTTCAATTACTTGAATAATATTTACGCCTAATTCTTGTTCAGCAGCTACAAAAACAGAACGCTTTCCGTTATACCTTGCTATATAATTAGTATCTTCATATTTAAAATTTACATCAGATAAATCTTTCAGATAAATTAATTTACCTTGATAAGAACCAATAACTGTATTACGAATTTCTACCAATGTTCTGTATGATCCACTTGTACGAATGTTAAAATTCTTTTTTCCAATATTTAAATCTCCACCTGGAATGTTTGCGTTATTAGATTTGATTGCGTTTGAAATATCTTCAATGCTAATATTCATTTTTGACATTTTAGGTATGTCAATAGCAATTCTAATTTCACGTTCAGGCAAAGCGTAAATGTCTGCTTTTTTTATACCTTTTACTTTTTCAAGAACCGTTTCTAATCTTTCTGCTTCTATACGTAATTCTTCAAAACTCGCTGTTTCTGATGTTAAAGCATATTGTAATATTTTAACATCAGAAGTTTCTTTTTTCTGAAAATCAATTGACTGTACCAAATTGGGTAAATCTTTTCGAATGCTATTTATTTTGTTGACAACATCATCATATTGGTCATCTGCATTTCCGCTTCCGTATTCAAAATCAATCATTATCATAGCAAAATTATTTGTTGCTGTAGATTTTATTTTGCTAATATCATCAATTTCGTTTATAGCTTCTTCCATAGGTTTCAACACCAATTCTTCCATATCTTTAGGACTTGCTCCAGGATATATAACTTTTATTACAGCTCCAGGAATGGTAATTGGTGGGTCTTCTGTTCTTGGCATATTAAAAAAGGAATTTAATCCAATCATCAATACCAATAAAAAAAATATGATAGTAAACTGTCTGTTGTTTATTGCTAATTCAGGTAATTTCATTTTTTTTAATTTAATATTATTACATTATTTTCTGAAATACCTTCTAAAATCAATAGCTTTTTCCCTAAAATTTTAGCTATTTTTATAGTCTTTGCTTTCTTTTTTCCATTGACAAGAATATTTATTTTTCCAATCATTTTGTCGGCAGAAACTAAGGCTTCAATAGGAATTTGTAAATAATCAGTTTTAACTTTTGATTGAATTGTAACTTTACCAATAAAACCAGATTTTAATTGATTTTCAATATCTTTTACATAAATTTCAATTTCGTAAGTACCAGTATATCTATCGGAAACTCCTGAAATACCACTTATGTAACCTTTAAATGTTTTATTAGGAAATGCGTCAAATTGTATGTTACACGCATCGTCCTTTTTTACATTTACAATATCAACATCAGCTAAGTTGGTTTTTAGCACTTTTCCACCTTTGTTACTTCCCATAATTATTATAGGACTTCCAGCTTGTATCATTTCATTTTTTTCTGCTAAAACAGATTGTATAATACCTGAAGTTGGTGCTTTAATTGTTGCATATTGTTTACTGAATTGAGCACTTTCTAATTGTAAACGTGCATTGTCTAAGCCTGTTTTTGCATTTTGCAAGTTTTCAAGAGTAACTACTTGATCTTTATATAATGCTTCCACTCGTTCATAATCTCTTTTTGCCTTGTCATAGGATAGTGTTAATCTATCGGTCATTACTTTTACAGTTGTTTGATTAATACTTGCCAGTAGTTGTCCTTTTTTAACATAATCACCTTCATCTACATTTAGATAATTTAGAATACCATTTGACATAAAACTTAATTGATATTCATTTTTATAGGACAATAATCCTGTTGCGGTTATTTCGTTTCCATATTTAACTACCTTAGGTTTTTCAGTTACGTAGTTCTGTTCCACCAATGTTTGTTCTGTTTCTACTTCTTTAGTTGTATTCTCTTTTTTACAGCTAATAGTTGCAAATAAGGTTATTGCCATTATTAATTTTAATATTATTTTCATAGTTAAATGTTTATTTGTTAGTGATGAATTCTAATTCTATTATTTTTTGTAAGTATTTATTTTTGTTAGTTAAAAGGTTTATTTCAGCTTCAAAATATTCTGTAAAGGCAATATCGTATTCTAATTGTGTAGCTAAATTGTTTTTCTTTTTTTTCTCAATTATTTTAAGTTTCTCTTGATAATTTTCAAGTTCTAATTTTGACAAGACCAAACTTTCTTTGGCTGTTTTTACATTGTAATATGCTTCTACAACTTCTAGGGAAATGTTGTTTTCTAAATCTCGCTTTTTTTCTTTAGTAATTTGCATATCTGTTCTTGCTTGTTTTACTTTAGTTTTAGTTTTTCCTCCAGTAAAAATATCCCATTGAGCAACAATAGATATACTTGCAAAATAAGTGTCTTTATTAAATTTATAATCATCTGACCAAAAGCCTGTACTTCCATTTAGATAAAAAACAGGCAGGAAAGCACTTTTTTCTATTTTGATGTTAGTTTCTTCTACTTTAGTGGCTAAATCTAATAGCTTTAATTCATCTCTATTATTAAGTGCATTCGCTAAATATGACTTGATATCCAATAAGAAATAATCGTTTAAATATTTTACACTAATTGTAATAGGACTATCATATTTTCTATTCAATAAAAAATTAAAATATGCTCTTGTTAAAGTAACACCTTTATTTATCTCGATTAACTTGTTTTTAACTTCTTTTAGTTTTGCTCTCGCACTATACACTTCATCAATTGTTACTTTGTTATTCTTAAATAGACTATTGGTTACCGCCAAGCTTTCTGTTACCAATTGCAAGGCTTTTTTTCCAGCATCAACAGTTTGCTCTGCAATGATATAATCAAAATAAGCACTTTTTACTTGTTTTATGAGTTCTTTCTTATAACTATCAGCCGTTATTTTACTGATTTCTGATAATTGTTTTTGTAGTTTTTTATTTAGGAATAAGGCCTTATTATAAATTGGCATTTCAAACTCAACTTGCGTTCTTTGTTGCTCTTTAGGATTTAGTTGTGTTTCAACATTTTCAATCTGTGGATAATTAGGGATATTGGGATAACCAGGAATTGTGCTATTAAATTGATTGATAACATCTAAATTTTGATAAACTGGATTGAGCATATCGGCAAATGGCATATTAATAGTTCTTCCACCATAGTTATACTCATACTGTGCAACAAATGAAACTGTTGGATAAAACATTTGTTTAGCTTCCTTTAAAGTGAGCAAACTTTTTTCGTAGGATAACTGCTTCTGTTTTAAAACAGAATTACTTTCAATAGCTTGATTTATATATTTATCTAAAATGGAATTTTGAGCAATTCCATTAAACTGGAAAAGACAAAATATAATCCAAAAGAAAGTGATTTTTTTACTCTTATTTATGAAGTTCATATTACTTTGTGATTTAATTACACCACAAAAGTATATGAGATTGCAAGTTTAAACCTTTCCAATCTTGCTAAGGTTAATTTTTAAAATAGAAATAGAGAAAAATGGTTATTGAATAGGAATATGGATTACAGTTAATAAATCTTTACCTTCTGTTGTATTTATATCGTTTAAATATTGGTCAAATAGCACTTCTTCTCGTAGATTGATTTTTTTGGGAATAATATACTCTCTGAAAATTTGGTCATAAACATCACCTAAATATTTGTAATCACCTTTATATGTAAAACACATATATTTTCCGCCAGTAATTTTTTTAATTACAAATCTACTGTGTTTTATTTCTTTTTGAACACTTATACAAGCATCATATCTAATATATTGTTTTGAAGTGATAGATGGATCGTCCCAAGTAATTCCGTATAAATTAGATTGTGGATTAAGTAAATGATTTTGCTTAGCAAATTTCATTAAATCTTCCCATACTTCTGTTTTGTCAATCAAGTTTATTAATCCTTTAGATTGATTAGAAAGAACTAAAATAGGTTGTACTATTTTAATTTCTTGCATTAAATCAAAAGTTGTTTTTTTTGTATTGTTTTTGATAAATTCAAATGAGTGATTAGGATTTTTTCGAAATTGTGTAGGTGAAACTCCAAATTGCTTTTTAAAACTTTTATTAAAAGATGTTGGTGTTTCATAACCAATTTTATATGCAATTTCTGCAATTGAATTATCAGAATATTTTAACAGTTTAGCGCCTGTTTCTACTTTTATACGATTAATATATACTCCTAAAGGTTCGCCTAAATATGCTTTTATTAACCTATGAAAATGATGTTTTGACACAAAAGCAATAGAAGCCAATTTATCTAAATCTAATTTTTCATCCAAATGAAAGTGAATGTATTTTAAGACTTCATTAAATCGTTGATAATAGGTTTCCATATTTTGTTATGATGTGATTTGCAGTTGAAAAAGTTGCTCTTTTGGTTTTTTGTTTTTGGCTTTTAGCGTTGGCAAAAACCAAATGTGCAATTTGTGTGGTGG